>NZ_MTCA01000226.1:0-4852 GCF_002150205.1 Flavobacterium sp. FPG59
AATAATAATTTATGAGTACAGATAAATGTCATTGTGGAACTTTACAATCATTTGAAAAATGTTGTGGACCAATAATAAGTAAAAGTGTAAAAGCTATTTCTGCCGAGGAGTTGATGCGATCAAGGTATAGCGCTTATGCCACCCATAATGCTGCTTATCTCGTTGCAACTACAGTTCCTCATACAAGAGCATTGCATCCTTTTGATGATATTTTGCAGTGGGCAAAAAGCAATACATGGCTTGGACTAGAAATAATTGAATCTACACCTACTATTGTGGAGTTTAAGGCCTATTATAAGGATGCTTATAATAAAAGTCATATTCATCATGAACGTTCAACGTTTGTAAATGAAAATGGAGATTGGTTTTATGTTAATGGTGTTTTTTTAGATTAAAATGAAGTATCATTTTTAGACTAAACTCAAAAGTTTGTTCATAATTTTTAAACTAAAAGTTCATTAGTCAATAATTTTTGGGACTTTTCAGTTCATTGTCTAGTTTATTGTATAAATGGGTAAGTGAAAGTAAAATGTCAAGTTGTCAGCAATTTTTCCGCCATTTAGGAGCTAAACTGACATTTTTCATACTGACAGAATGTTGGCACAAAGATTGACTATTGCTTTTCGAGCCTTTAAAAAAGTATAAAATAAAAATTAAATATAATTAAAATGGGTAAAATAATCGGAATTGATTTAGGTACTACCAACTCTTGTGTTTCTGTAATGGAAGGTAATGAAGCAGTTGTTATCCCTAATGCAGAAGGTAAAAGAACAACACCATCTATCATCGCTTTTGTTGAAGGTGGAGAGATCAAAGTAGGAGATCCTGCTAAGAGACAAGCAGTAACTAATCCAACTAAGACTATTGCTTCTATCAAACGTTTTATGGGACAAGGTTTTGGTGAAGTTTCGGCTGAAGCAAAAAGAGTTCCTTACAGTGTAGTAAAAGGAGACAACAATACACCACGTGTGGATATTGATGGTCGTTTATACACTGCTCAAGAATTGTCAGCTATGACACTTCAAAAAATGAAAAAAACTGCTGAAGACTATTTAGGTCAAACAGTTACTGAGGCAGTTATTACTGTTCCTGCTTACTTTAATGATGCACAACGTCAAGCTACAAAAGAAGCTGGTGAAATTGCAGGTCTTAAAGTTATGCGTATCATTAATGAGCCTACTGCAGCTGCATTAGCTTACGGATTAGATAAAAAAGGTACTGATCAAAAAATTGCTGTATACGATTTAGGTGGAGGTACATTTGATATTTCTGTTCTTGAATTAGGAGACGGAGTATTTGAAGTATTGTCTACTAATGGTGATACTCACCTTGGTGGAGATGATTTTGACCAAACAATCATTGACTGGTTAGCTGATGAGTTTTTATCAGAAGAAGGTGTTGATTTGCGTTTAGACCCAATGTCATTGCAACGTATTAAAGAAGCTGCTGAAAAAGCTAAAATTGAATTGTCTTCTTCTGCAGAGACTGAAATCAATTTACCTTACGTAACAGCTACTGCTTCTGGACCAAAACACTTAGTTAAAAAATTATCTAGAGCTAAATTCGAACAATTATCTGATTCTTTAGTAAAACGTTCTATGGCTCCTGTAGCTAGAGCATTAAAAGATGCAGGTTTATCTGTTTCTGATATTGACGAAGTGATCCTTGTAGGAGGTTCTACTCGTATGCCAAGAATTGCTGACGAAGTAGAGAAATTCTTTGGTAAAAAAGCGTCTAAAGGAGTTAACCCTGATGAGGTTGTTGCAATTGGAGCAGCTATTCAAGGTGGAGTTCTTTCTGGAGATGTAAAAGATGTATTGTTACTTGACGTTACTCCTTTATCTTTAGGTATCGAAACTATGGGTGGTGTTATGACTACATTAATTGAAGCTAACACAACTATTCCAACTAAAAAATCACAAGTTTTCTCAACTGCTGCTGATTCTCAACCAACTGTTGAATTACACGTTCTTCAAGGAGCTAGAGCAATGGCTGCTGATAACAAAACTATCGGTCGTTTCAACTTAGACGGTATTCCACCAGCACCGAGAGGAGTTCCACAAATTGAAGTAACTTTTGACATTGATGCTAATGGTATCATCAAAGTATCTGCAACTGATAAAGGAACTGGTAAATCTCACGATATTCGTATCGAAGCTTCTTCTGGATTAACTTCTGAAGAAATCGAAAGAATGAAACAAGATGCTGAAGCTAACGCTGAATCTGATAAAGTTTTAAGAGCGAAAGCGGAGAAAATTAATGAAGCTGATTCTATGATTTTCCAAACAGAAACTCAATTGAAAGAATTAGGTTCTAAATTAGCTGATGATCATAAAGTAGCAGTAGAATATGCATTAACTGAATTGAGAATGGCTCACCAGTCTCAAGATGTTCCTGCAATTCAAACAGCTCTTGATAACATCAATGCAGCTTGGAAAACAGCTACTGAGGCTATGTACGCTCAAGGTGAACAACCACAAGGAGAGCAACCACAAGGTGAAGCTACTCAAGGAGACAACGTAGAAGACGTAGAATTTGAAGAAGTAAAATAATTTTTATACCATATTATAAATGGAAATCAATTTAGATATCATTTCAAATTGATTTAAAATTATCCTGATATTAAAACCGAGTAAGCAATTACTCGGTTTTTTTGTTTTATAGAGTGTTGGTTTTTTCTTCACTTGACATATTAGCGATGACTGCTGCATGCGGAAAAGTAATGGCAGCTAAGAATGAGAAAAAAAGTGCATTAAAAAACTGCTCGTCTTTACAAATAAAAAACAAAACGGCTATACCTATGATGGAAACGAACCAATAGATAAAAGCAGCTCTGCAGTAGGCTTTAAAGTGTGTTATACTGAATGAACCATTTAAAAAGATTACTTGGTCAATTATAGATGGAATACTATGCCATAATACAAAATATAAAGCAAATCCCCAGATTAAACTAGAAGCCTTAAAAAGTATTGCAAATAGTATTAAAAAGAATATTTCTAGAGCAATTTTACCTCTTAAGGATTCAAATTTCCAGAACAAGTAACAAATATAAAGTCCAAATAGTAAAGCCGTGATTTGTAAAGCTATAGTGAATGCAACTAAAGGAACCATCACATGCGTAATTTTATTTACAATATCTTGAACCTGGTTGCTGTGAAAATAGAATAAAAGTAACAGTAAAACTAAACCGTATAAAAACTGAAACATAATACAAACTAAATTATTGAGTTTGGTTTTAACACTATGCCATTGCTGTTCGCCAAAATGGTATGCACTAACTATAATAAATAGAACTAAGGCAACTTGAGGTAAAGTATAGAATAATAAAACACCCACAAGTACAACTGTAACATAATATAGAAGTGTTTTTTTTTGAGAGTTCTTTTTTTGGTCAGGATTTAAATGCTGAATTAAAAGAATATCATTGGCGCCATGCAATATTCCGAAGGTAAATATTAAGAAAAAACCGAGAATTATTTGAAATTGGCTTGTAAGGTAAGAATCAATCCATAGTCCGAAAAAGCTTGCTACAATTGCGATATTTGAATAATTTTTCATAAAAATTAATTATTGTTTAAAATTACATAAAAATAATTAAACAAAAATTAATTTGTATGTCTAAGTTTTTGTATATTTGGTTAAACAAAATATTAAAAACTATTTTTATGACAAATTTTATGTTTATTTCAGGACTAGTTGGAAAAATGTTACCAACAGATTATGTAGGGTTTACTTTTTTTGTAGGCTGTATGGCTATGATGGCCGCATCAGCTTTTTTCTTCTTATCACTGAGCCAGTTTGATAAAAAATGGCGTACATCAGTTTTAGTTTCAGGTTTAATTACTTTCATTGCAGCAGTGCATTATTTTTACATGAGAGATTATTGGGCTTCATTTGGTGAATCACCAACATTCTTTCGTTATGTTGACTGGGTATTAACAGTGCCATTAATGTGTTTAGAGTTTTACTTAATTTTAAAGGTAGCTGGAGCAAAACAATCTTTATTATGGAAAATGATTATCTACTCTGTAATTATGTTAGTTACGGGTTATTTTGGAGAAGTTGTTGCACCAGATAGCGCTGCTTTTTGGGGTGCAGTTTCAGGAGTAGCATATTTTGCTATTGTGTATGAAATTTGGTTTGGTGAAGCATCAAAACTTGCTGCGGCAGCTGGAGTTGAAGTACAAAAAGCACACAAAATTTTATGTTGGTTCGTACTTGTAGGTTGGTCTATTTATCCATTAGGATACATGATGGGTACTACAGGTTGGTACAACGGAATTATACCAGAAGGTAACATTGATGTAGCTTACAATATTGCTGATGCAATAAATAAAATTGGTTTTGGTTTGGTTATTTATAACCTAGCTGTGAAATCTTCAAAAGATTAATTCCATTTTTTTATATTTAATTGTAGTAAACCGAGCTAGAAATAGCTCGGTTTTTTGTGTTTAAAAGTTTTAATTGTTTAATTTATTAGGTAAAATTATTAAACAAATTATATTTTCGCGTGATGCTTTCATTTATGCTGTTTTAACAAAAAGAGCTCTTTTATACAATTGTGGTTTTAATAATTCATTTTTTAGTTTGTATTTCACTTTTCAATACATATCATATTGAAATCATTTTTAAAGAAAATTTTCAATTGTAATTGGGTTCTGAATGTGATATCCTATAGATAAGAATATCCTATCGATGGTAATTTTGTCTGTTTAAGAAAACTAAAATCATATTTTGATATCTTGATGACGGATTTTTTTTTGGGTTAATTTAAGTTCTCTCAATAGTTTTAATTAAGGATGCTGTAAAGCCCAAAAAAAAGCCCAAAAGTATTTTAGAGATACAATTGGGC
>NZ_MTCA01000009.1:0-40296 GCF_002150205.1 Flavobacterium sp. FPG59
GTGTAGGTAGGGTAATTTGAGGAAACTTGAAACCTTAAACTTTTAAACTTTAAACAAAATTCAGATGGAAGTTTTAAAAATAGCAACAGCAGGAAGTGTAGATGACGGTAAGAGTACCTTGATTGGGAGGTTATTGTATGATACGCAATCGTTGACAACAGATAAGCTGGAAGCAATAGAAAAAAGCAGCAAGCAAAAAGGATATGATTATTTGGATTTTTCTTTGGCTACAGACGGTTTAGTGGCCGAAAGAGAACAAGGAATTACCATTGATGTGGCGCATATATATTTTTCGACAGCCAAAAAAAGTTACATCATTGCCGATACTCCTGGTCACGTTGAGTATACGCGAAACATGGTTACCGGAGCTTCGACCTCGCAAGTATCAATCATTTTAATTGATGCTCGTAAAGGCGTAATTGAGCAAACTTACCGCCACTTTTTCATCAATAATTTATTGAGAGTAAAAGAGATCATTGTGGCGATCAACAAAATGGATTTGGTAGATTATTCAGAAGAAGTTTTTAATAAAATCAAAGCGGATTTTGAAGCCTTAAATGCTAAAAGTACTTTCAAAGAACAAAACGTGAGTTACATTCCGTTAAGTGCTTTGACAGGTGACAATGTAGTAGAATCATTAGGCGGAATGCCTTGGTACCAAGGACAAACCATTTTGGAGCATCTAGAAGCGTTAGAGCCAGCTGATGTGTATGAAAAAGGAAAAGCGCGTTTCCCTGTTCAAACCGTTATCCGACCAAAAACAGAAGAATACCACGATTTTAGAGGCTATGCCGGAAAATTGTATGGGAACAATATCAAAGTGGGTGATGCAGTAACGGTACTGCCATCTTTAACAGAATCAGTGGTGACAAATATTCACTTTTTTGACAAGCAATTTGAGGAAGCAACTGTGGGCTCTTCGATCACCATCGAATTAGGAAATGATATCAATGTGACTAGAGGCGACATGATTGTAAAATCATCTGAATTGCCAAAAGTAGAGAAAGACATCAATACCACCGTATGCTGGATGGACAGTAAAAAGTTAGTTCCTGGTGCCAAATATTTTGTACAACACAATACTAACAGAGTTTTGGCTAAGATTGACAGTGTGAAAAATGTGATTGCAACTGATTTCTCAGGAACTACAGAAGCCTCTCAACTAGCCATCAACGAAATTGGAGAAGTAAATATTAAGTTAAGCAAAGCCATTTATTTTGATGCGTATAACGATAATAAATCAAACGGCGCCTTCATCTTAATTGATGTAACAACCAACACAACAGCAGGAGTAGGATTTATAAAATAACCTTTAGCTATTGGCTTTAAGCCTTCAGCAAAAATGTAAAATGAATTTCATAAACAGCTAAAAGCCCAAAGCTAATAGCGAATAGCTTATAACAAATGGAAAGTTTTAGAACCGAAATTGAAGATCCGATTGTTCAAAAAGACATAATCGATTTAGAAAGAAAAATTGCTTTATTCCGTGACGGAAAAATTGATGACGAGCGTTTTCGTAGTCTGCGTTTAGCACGTGGTGTTTACGGGCAGCGTCAAGAAGGTGTGCAAATGATTCGTATCAAGTTGCCTTTTGGTAAAGTGACTAGCGAGCAACTCCTGCGCATCACAAAAGTTTCTGATGAGTATTCAACAGGGCGTTTGCACATTACTACGCGTCAAGATATCCAAATTCATTACGTGAGTTTAGATCGTACGCCACAACTTTGGGCCGAATTAGAAAAAGACGATGTTACTCTAAGAGAAGCTTGTGGAAACACAGTTCGAAATATTACCGCCAGCGAAACAGCAGGAATTGATCCAGAGGAACCTTTTGATGTGTCTCCGTATGCGCATGCGATGTTTCAATTTTTCTTGAGAAATCCGGTTTGTCAAGAAATGGGACGTAAGTTCAAAATGTCATTTTCGTCATCAGATAAAGATACCGGTTTGAGTTATTTACACGATTTAGGATTTATTCCAAAAATTATAGACGGTATAAAAGGTTTCAAAGTAATGTTAGGCGGAGGTTTAGGTTCACAACCGAGTCATGCTGAATTGCTGACAGAGTTTATTCCGGCCAATCAAATAATTCCAACTACTGAAGGGATTTTAAGAATTTTTGACCGCTACGGCGAAAGAGCCAAACGTTTAAAAGCACGTTTGAAATTTTTGTTGAAAGAAATAGGGAAAGACGAATTTTTACGATTGGTAGACGAAGAGAAAAAAGCCCTTTCTCACCAAACTGTTGAAATCGATACAACTGCTTTTGAGGGAGCTATTGCAGCGCCATTATTAGAAGTGCCAAAAGTCGAAATTGAAGATACAGCAGCTTTTGAAGCGTGGAAAAAATCAAATGTAATTCCGCAAAAACAAGCGGGTTATGTGGCCATCGGAATCAAAGTTCAATTAGGTGATTTTTATACTGATAAAGCTAGAGCATTAGCGCATTTGATCAAAAATTATGCAGCAAACGAATTGCGTTTTACGTTGCGTCAAGATATTTTAATTCGTCACGTAAAAGAGGAAAACCTTCCTTTCTTTTACCAAGAATTGGCCAAATTAGATTTTGTAACCACAGGCTACAACACGATTGCTGATATTACAGCTTGTCCAGGTACTGATACGTGTAACTTAGGAATTGCGAGCAGTACCGGAATTGCAGTAGAGTTAGAACGTGTATTAACTACTGAATATCCACAGTACAGCAACAACCGTGAAATTACTATTAAAATCAGCGGTTGTATGAACGCTTGCGGTCAACACAATATGGCCGAAATTGGTTTTCAAGGAATGTCAATCAATGCGGGTAAATTAGTAGCTCCAGCCTTGCAAGTTTTGTTAGGAGGAGGAAATTTAGGAAATGGAAACGGAAGATTTTCTGATAAAGTAATCAAAATTCCGAGCCGAAGAGGACCAGATGCTTTGCGATTGATTTTAAATGATTTTGAAGCCAATGCAAACGGACAATCGTTCTTGGATTATTATGACGCTCAAGGCGAAAAATATTTTTACGAATTTTTGAAACCATTAGCTGATGTAACCAATCTAACCGAAGCTGATTTTATTGACTGGGGAAATGCAGATAATTATGTAAAAGCAGTTGGAGTAGGAGAATGTGCCGGAGTTGTAATTGACTTGGTCGCAACATTATTATTTGAAGCGAAAGAAAAATTGACTTTTGCACAAGAAGCTTTTGAAGATGCAAAATGGTCGGATGCTATTTATTTGGCTTACGCCGGATTTGTCAACGGAGCCAAGGCATTATTACTTGCTGAAAACCAAAAAACAAACCACCAAGCGGGAATAATAGATTTGTTTGATACCGTTTTTGTGGCTACAAATACAATTCAATTGCAATCTTCTTTACGAGAACTTGTATATCAAATCAATCAAAATGAACCTTCTGCTGAATTTGCTAAAAAGTACATTCAAGATGCCATTGTATTTTTTGATGCCATCGAAGCGTATAGAAATAAAGACTTAGCTGATGCTTAAAAAGAAACAACCCATCGTAACACTAGTTGGTGCGGGTCCTGGTGATCCCGATTTACTGACGATTAAAGGAGCCAAAGCATTAGCAGAAGCGGATGTGGTATTGTACGACGCCTTGGCTAACGAAGAGATTTTGACGTATGCTCCCAAAAAAGCGATTAAGATTTTTGTAGGCAAACGCAAAGGCTGTCATGAATATTCGCAAGATCAAATCAACCAATTGATTGTAGACAATGCCTTAACGTACGGGCATGTGGTTCGACTAAAAGGAGGCGATCCTTTTATTTTTGGACGCGGAAGTGAAGAAATTGATTTTATAGAAAGTTTTGGCATACCTACATCGGTGGTGCCTGGAATTTCGTCTTCGATTGCTGTTCCGGCTTATCAAGGGATTTCATTGACTAAAAGAGGCGTTTCTGAAAGTTTTTGGGTAATTACGGGTACAACTTCTGACAGGAAATTGTCAAATGATGTGGCTTTGGCTGCACAATCATCAGCAACGGTGGTTATTTTAATGGGAATGAGCAAACTCACTCAGATTATCGATTTGTTCCAAAAAGAATCTAAAGGTGAAACACCGGTTGCCATTATTCAAAACGGAACGACTGATCAGGAGAAAATTGGCGTGGGAACCATCAACACCATTGAGCAAGTGGTGGCGCAACAACAATTAAGTTCGCCTGCCATTATCGTCATTGGCGAGGTGGTTAAAGAGAGCAATAAATTAAAAGGCTTTTACGAAGAATTCATAGCCAAAGAATTGAAATAACTGTGGAAAGAAACGAATTATATCCTATTTTTTTAAAATTACACAACCTCAATGTACTCATTGTGGGCGGCGGAAATGTGGGTTTAGAAAAACTATCGTTTCTGTTGAAATCCAGTCCCACTGCCAATGTTGAGGTAGTGGCACCTTGGTTTTTGCCAGAGTTAGAAACCTTGGCTGCAAGTCACCCAACAGTGAAGTTGACCTATAAAAAATTCAATCGCTGGATGCTTCGTAAACGCCACATGGTTATTGCCTGCACCGATGATTTGAAGGTGAACAAGAGGATTTATGATTTGTCCCGAAAAAGATATTTGATTTGCAACATTGCTGATACACCGCCTCTGTGTGATTATTATTTGGGCGGAATTGTAACCAAAGGGAATGTGAAAATTGCCATTTCAACCAACGGAAAATCACCCACTACAGCCAAACGATTGCGAGAGTTTTTTGAAGAAATTATTCCAGACGATATTAATAAAATGGTCGAAAACTTGAATGAATATCGCAAAACACTGAAAGGGAATTTTGAGGAAAAAGTTCAAAAAATGAATGAAATCACCGAGACGCTCAAAGCAAAGTAAGCACAAGACACCATCTCAAGCTCATAGAAAAAAGCTAAGATGTAATAGTTCTTAATAATCAGTTTCTGTTTTTTTAACTAAATAGAATAGTGATATTTGTACTCAATTAAAATTAAAAGGATTGAGCGCCTAGTTTCAATACAATAACATAGATAAACACAATTAACAATTTCCATAACAGCCTACAATTACAATTGGAAGCAAAACAAAGGATACTAAATTAAATCAAAATGATTAAAACAGACATACTCATTATTGGCGCGGGGCCAACAGGCTTATTTGCAGTTTTTGAAGCAGGATTATTAAAATTAAAATGCCATATATTAGATGCTTTGCCACAAGCAGGTGGTCAGTTATCAGAGTTATATCCTAAAAAGCCTATTTATGATATTCCTGGATTTCCAGAAGTATTGGCGGGCGATTTGGTAGATAATTTGATGGAGCAAATCAAGCAGTTTGAACCAGGATTTACCTTGGGTGAACGTGCCGAAACCATCGAAAAACAAGAAGACGGAACATTTATTGTGACTTCAAACAAAGGCAAGAAATTCCATGCGCCAGTTATTGCTATTGCTGGTGGATTAGGTAGTTTTGAACCAAGAAAACCATTGATCGAGGACATCGAATTTTACGAAGACAAAGGAATTAAATACTTCATTAAAAATCCAGAGAAATTCCGTGACAAGCGCGTAGTTATCGCTGGAGGTGGCGATTCGGCTCTAGATTGGAGTATCTTTTTGTCAAATGTAGCTTCAGAAGTGACTTTGATTCACCGTCGCAACGAGTTTCGTGGTGCTTTAGACTCGGTAGAAAAAGTGCAAGAGCTTAAGTCTTCAGGTAAAATTAAAATGATTACACCAGGTGAAGTAGTAGGTTTAAAAGGTGCTGAGCATCTTGAGGCAGTTGTTGTCGAGGAAAATGGCGCACAACGTACCATCGAAACTGATTATTTTATTCCGCTTTTTGGTCTTACGCCAAAGTTAGGTCCTATCGGCGACTGGGGATTAGAAATCGAAAAAAACGCCATCAAAGTAAATAACGCCTTAGATTACCAAACTAATATTCCTGGAATTTTCGCCATTGGTGACGTAAATACCTATCCAGGAAAATTAAAATTGATCTTGTGTGGATTCCATGAAGCCACTTTAATGTGTCAAGCGGCCTATCAAATCATTAATCCAGGTAAGCGTTATGTGTTAAAATACACTACCGTTTCTGGTGTAGATGGTTTTGACGGAACTCGTAAAGAAGCTCCAAAAGCGGTTGTAAAAGCAATCGTGTAAATAAAGTTGCAAAGTAAAAAAAGTTCTGAGTTGCTAAGGTTGGTTAAAATCTTAGGAATTCAGAACCTTTTTTTATTTTAAAGTTTTGCAACAAACTAAGCTACAATCTTTAAAAAAAATACTTGCAATTGTTAGCGCTATGTCGTTCCTTTGCACTGTTCCTATATTTATTGAAAGTTATCACGAAAGGCGGAGGGAAAGACCCAATGAAACCTTAGCAACCCTTTATTTTTAAAGAAGGTGCTACATTCTACTTTATACAACCAGTATCAAAGATAGATAACACAAGAATACTTCTACAGTATTTCTCAAACCTTTTCTTGACAACTTATCGAATTTTTTAGAGCAGATAAATGGCGCTTTTCAGTCATTATCGTTCCTGCTGTACGCTATATCTTTTTATTCGCCGAAAAAAGGCGAATAAAAAGGATGCCGCTGCCATCAGGGCTAAAAATAAAAATAGTGAACTTTTGGAAATAGTAATCAAAAGTAAAAATCACAATTTCAAATTGTGATTTACAAGTAATAAAAAGTTATGTCAAGCATTCACGAAGCCATTAAAAAAAACATCCTCATCCTTGATGGAGCTATGGGAACCATGTTGCAACGTTACAATTTCTCCGAAGAAGATTTTAGAGGAGAACGTTTCAAGGATTTTCCACATCCATTAAAAGGAAATAACGATTTATTGTCGCTCACTCAGCCACAAGCCATAAAAGACGTTCACGCTGCTTATTTTGAAGCTGGAGCTGATATTGTTGAAACCAATACCTTCTCAGGAACCACCATCGGTATGGCCGATTACTATCTGGAAGAATATGTGTATGAATTGAACTATGAGTCGGCAAAAATAGCCCGCGAAGTAGCCGATGAATTTACCGCTAAAAATCCAGATAAACCACGTTTTGTAGCGGGTTCCATTGGACCTACAAACAGAACAGCAAGCATGTCACCAGATGTAAACGATCCCGGTTACAGAGCTGTAACTTTTGATGATTTGCGCATTGCGTACAAGCAACAAGTAGAAGCGCTTATGGATGGTGGTTGCGATTTACTTTTGGTAGAAACTATTTTTGATACCCTAAATGCCAAAGCAGCACTTTTTGCCATTGAAGAAGTAAAAGAAGAACGCAATCTTGATATTCCAATCATGGTTTCAGGAACGATAACTGATGCTTCCGGAAGAACACTTTCGGGACAAACGGTTGAGGCTTTCTTAGTTTCGGTGTCGCACATACCGTTGTTGAGTGTAGGATTCAATTGCGCACTTGGTGCCGATTTGCTCAAGCCATATTTACAAACCTTGTCGCAAAACACATCGTTCAACGTATCGGCTCATCCTAATGCAGGTTTACCTAATGCCTTTGGAGAATACGACGAAACCCCAGAACAGATGCAAGCTTTTATCAAAGAATATTTAGACGATAATTTAGTCAATATCATAGGTGGTTGTTGCGGAACGACACCAGCCCACATCAAGTTAATTGCCGAAATCGCCAAGGAATACAAGCCGAGAGTTTCGACTGCGGTGATGTAGTTTTTGGCTGGGTATTGTTTTTTTTAGTGGAAAGAAAAAATACAATTTAGTGGCTAGTTTGTCATTTTGAGGAACGAAGACCCAAGCGATAGCGAACTGTCGAAGCAATCTTTATTATGTGAGCAACTTGTTTAGATTCCACAGCTAGCGCGAGCGTCCCGCTCGTGCACATTATAAACGAGGAAAAAGATTTTTAAGAAAAAGAATAAGCACGAGCAGGACGCTCGCGCTAGTTGCATAAAAGTTCCATAGGAACGACCCATTTTGTAGCAACGGATTTTAATCCGTTGGGATGTAAGAGGAAAATTCATTCCGTTATCAATTAAAAAACGGTGTCGTTTCATTGAAATAAAAAAGGTGTTGTATTGCACAAAACCCGCGTGAGGGATAGCAGTGGAGCTCCTTTTTCTTGAATTGCCTCGGGTTTAAACCCGAGGCAATTCAAGAAAAAGAGCGGGAACGAATAGCCCGACCCGACTTTTTTTTGGAGGGACACGCCCAAAAAAGAATTGAAATAAAATGGTAAGGTTTTGAAAACTTTGCCGCAAATGATATCATAAAAACAACTCAGAACCTAAGCAACTTAGGGTCTAAGTAACTTAAATTAAAATGGCAGAAAAAAGAAGAAACCTAGTATTATCAGGATTGGAGCCCTTAATCATAACACCCGAAAGTGTATTTGTGAATGTGGGGGAACGAACCAATGTGACGGGTTCGCGAAAATTTCTTCGATTGATTAAGGAAGAAAAATACGATGAGGCGCTTGATATTGCGCGTCAGCAAGTAGAAGGTGGAGCACAAATCATCGATATCAATATGGATGAGGGAATGCTCGACGGCGCAAATGCGATGACAAAATTCCTGAATTTGATTGCGGCTGAGCCGGATATTTCGCGTGTGCCGATTATGATTGACAGCTCGAAATGGGAAATCATTGAGGCGGGTTTGAAAGTCGTACAAGGTAAATGTGTTGTAAATTCGATTTCGTTGAAAGAAGGCGAAGAAGCTTTTATTCACCATGCTAAACTGATAAAGCGTTATGGAGCGGCGGTAATTGTGATGGCTTTTGACGAAGTGGGTCAGGCGGATAATTACGAAAGGCGTGTTGAAATTTGTCAACGTTCGTATGATATTTTGGTGGGAATTGGATTTCCGCCACAAGATATCATCTTCGATTTGAATATTTTCCCAGTGGCAACAGGTATGGAAGAGCACCGCTTGAATGCGTTGGATTTCTTTAGAGGGACCAAGTGGGTTCGCGAAAATTTACCACACGCACACATCAGCGGTGGGGTGAGCAACGTTTCGTTTTCGTTTAGAGGGAACGATACGGTTCGTGAGGCTATGCACTCGGTTTTCTTGTACCATGCCATTCAAAACGGAATGACCATGGGGATTGTAAACCCAGAAATGTTGACTATTTATGACGATATTCCAAAGGATTTATTGGAACATGTTGAAGATGTGATTCTGGATCGTCGCGACGATGCGACTGAGCGTTTGCTTGATTTTGCTGAGAATGTAAAAGGTGACGGTACGAAAACCAATGAAGCAGTAGTTCAAGAATGGCGAAATGGAACCGTTCAAGAAAGAATTACACACTCGTTAGTTAAAGGAATTGATGCGTTTATAGAAATAGATGTAGAGGAAGCTAGATTGGCAGCCACAAAACCAATTGAAGTAATCGAAATCAACCTGATGGCGGGAATGAATGTCGTGGGTGATTTGTTTGGTTCGGGTAAAATGTTTTTGCCCCAAGTGGTGAAATCGGCACGTGTAATGAAAAAAGCAGTGGCGTACTTATTGCCTTTTATTGAAGCGGCAAAGCAAGTTGGCGATAAATCTGGTAACGGAAAAATCCTGATGGCTACCGTAAAAGGGGACGTTCACGATATTGGAAAAAATATAGTTTCGGTGGTATTGGCTTGTAACAATTATGAGATTGTGGATTTGGGTGTAATGGTGCCTCCAGAAAAAATTATTGCTGCAGCTATTGAGCACGAAGTAGATATTATTGGATTAAGCGGATTGATCACTCCGTCTTTGGACGAAATGGTGTATCTCGCTAAAGAATTGGATAAAAGAGGACTGAATATTCCCGTAATGATTGGTGGTGCAACAACTTCGCGTGCTCATACTGCTGTGAAAATTGCGCCTCAATACAATTCGACTGTCATTCATGTTAACGATGTCTCTAGAGCGGTAACGGTTGCAGGAAATTTATTGGATCACAACCGAAAAATATATGCTAGCGATATTCGAGCAGAATACGATGCGTTTAGAGAAACATTTTTGAATCGTTCCCGCGACAAGAATTTCTTGACTATTGAGCAAGCTCGTAAAAACAAATTACAATTGGATTGGGATAATTTCACGCCAGTGAAACCTAAAGTGATTGGCAAGCAAATCGTAGAAGTCGATTTAGAAACTTTGGTACCTTATATCGATTGGACGCCGTTTTTTAGAACTTGGGAATTGTTTGGGAAATATCCAGCTATTTTAACTGATGAGGTAGTGGGCGAACAAGCGACTTCGGTTTTTGCTGATGCACAAGCGATGTTAAAAGTTATTTTACAAGAGAAAAAGTTAACAGCAAAAGGTGTTTACGGCATTTTTCCGGCGAATCAAATCAATGATGATGATATTGAGTTGCAACCAATAACCGATAACTCACAACCGATAACTTTTTTAACCCTTCGCCAACAATCTCAGAAAACCAAAGGAGCGCCTAACATCGCTTTATCTGATTTTATAGCGCCAAAAGAAAGTGGGAAAGTCGATTATATGGGAGCCTTTTGTGTAACTACTGGTTTTGGAGTTGACGAGTGGGCGGCTGACTTCGAAAAGGATTTAGATGATTATAATTCGATTATGGTGAAAGCGCTTGCTGATCGTTTTGCAGAAGCTTTTGCTGAATATTTACACGAGAAAGTACGTAAAGAATTTTGGGGTTATGCCGCTGATGAGAATTTATCTACCGAAGATATGATCGATGAGGTGTACAAAGGGATTCGACCAGCACCAGGATATCCAGCTTGTCCGGATCATTTAGAGAAACCAACTATTTGGAAATTATTGAACGTTGAAGAAGAAATAGGAGTAACCTTAACCGAAAGTATGGCGATGTGGCCGGCTTCATCAGTATCAGGTTACTACTTTGGGAATCCAGAAAGCAAGTATTTTGGACTCGGAAAAATTAAAGAAGATCAAGTAATTGACTACGCCAAAAGAAGAAATGTTTCCACTGATGTAGCCATGAAATGGTTGAATCCGAATATCGCTGATTAGGAATTTTGTTTCAAGTTTAAGGTTTCAAGTTACTCGAGAGAACTTTAAACTTTAAACTTGGAACATGAAACAAAAAATAAAATGAAAGTAACACAACATATAGAAAAAGCCAAAGGAGAAACTTTGTTTTCATTTGAAATTATTCCGCCTCAAAAAGGCAAAAGTATTCAAGAATTGTATGACAACATTGATCCTTTGATGGAGTTCAAACCGCCATTTATTGACGTGACTACCTCACGCGAGGAGTTTATTTATGTCGATAAAGGCAATGGTTTATTGGATAAAAAACTAACCAGAATGCGACCGGGAACCCTTGGAATTTGCGCTTCGATAACCCATAAATACAACGTAGATACCGTTCCTCATGTTTTGTGTGGAGGTTTTACCAAAGAAGAAACAGAGTATTTATTAGTAGACTGTCATTATCTGGGAATCAATAATGTGATGGCGTTGCGAGGCGATGCGATGAAGGACGAACAATCCTTTGTTCCAAAAGCGGGTGGAAATCGCTTTGCTATTGATCTAGTGCAGCAAATCAAATTATTGAACGAAGGTAAGTATTTGCATGAAGTGATGCATGTGGATAATAAAGCTGATTTTTGTATTGGTGTGGCAGGATATCCTGAAAAGCATTTGGAATCTCCATCGTTACTTTCTGATTTGAAAAGGTTAAAAGAAAAAGTGGACGCAGGTGCTGATTATGTGGTGACACAAATGTTTTTTGACAATGCCAAATATTTTGAATTTGTTGCCAAAGCTAGAGAAATGGGTATTACAGTACCAATCATTCCTGGCATCAAGCCACTAGCGGTACAAAGACATTTACAAATTTTGCCACAAATTTTCAGAATTGATTTGCCAGAAGATTTAATTGATGCAGTAGACAAATGCAAAACAAATGCAGATGTAAAACAAGTGGGAATTGAATGGGCTATTCAGCAATCCCGCGAACTAAAGGCTGCTGGAGTTCCTGTTTTGCATTATTATTCGATGGGTAAATCAGAAAATATCCGTCAAATTGCGAGTCAACTTTTTTAAGAAGTTCTAAGTCTAAAAAAAAGCTTCCAATCTTTATAAAGGCTGGAAGCTTTTTGTGGGCGATTTAAAAGAGTTCGTTTTTTGTACGAGATCATAACTGAACACTAAAAACTGGGCACTGCCAACTATTTAGTAATCTCTCTAAACACCGCTTCTAAGTTTTTATTTTTTTGATTGAGTTGTAAGGTTTTCAAACCATTGTTTTGAGCAAAATCAAAGACTACAGAACGCATGTCTTTATCTGATTTAAAAGTCAGTTCCCACATCATATCGTGAACGTTTACATACGAAACAAGATTTTCAATTTTAGAAATCAATTGTTCTTCAACTTGAAAATCAAATTCAACTTCAATGACTTGTTCCTTGTCTTCAGAAATTAAGTTATCCAGTTTTTTATCGGTTACAATTTTTCCATTGTTGATGATGATCACACGATCACAAATGGCCTCAACCTCTTGCATAATGTGTGTTGAAAGAAAAACAGTCTTGTCTTTCCCCACGTTTTTAATTACGTTTCTAATCTCCATCAACTGGTTTGGATCTAAACCAGTGGTAGGTTCATCCAAAATTAAAACATCAGGATTGTGCAGTAGCGCATTGGCCAATCCTACACGCTGGCGGTACCCTTTAGAGAGTTGGCCTATTTTTTTGTGACTTTCGGTACTTAAACCAGTTAGTTGAATTACCTCTTCGATTCTAGATTTGGCAACTCTGTACACATCAGCATTAAAGGCTAAATATTCACGAACATACAAATCCAAATACAACGGATTGTGCTCCGGCAAGTACCCAATAGAAAGTTGTACGGCTTTTGGATTGGTGTTTACATCCTGCCCGTTTACCGTGGCAGTTCCTTCATCAGCGGTAATGTAGGTAGTTAAAATTTTCATCAAAGTCGATTTTCCAGCTCCATTTGGACCTAAAAAACCAACAATTTCTCCTTTGTTAATTGAAAATGAAATGTTATCTAATGCTTTTTGAGCACCGTAGCTTTTGGAAATGTTATTTACTGCTATTGACATGATGAATTATTTGTTGCAAAAGTAAACAGAAAATGAATGGATTTGTTGTTCGATTGCCTACTAATTCATGAATAATTTTTTCACGAGTAGTTGCGAGTACTTCTATTCGAAATGATAAAAAAGTAGCATTGTGATTGCACCGCTATCATTTAGATTTCTATATTTACTAAAAATAGCTCAAAAGACACATGAAATACATAGGATCAGGAGGTATCTTGAAAAATTATAAAAGCATTATGCTACTTCTTGGTGGTATCCTTGCAGGAAGTATATTAGGTTTGGTTTTTGGTAAAGAGGTGGAGGTTTTGAAACCTTTGGGTGACATTTTTCTAAATTTGTTATTTACTGCCATAATTCCGTTAGTGTTTTTTACCATATCGGCATCAATTGCTACTTTAGAAAAAACCGAAAAACTAGGAAAGTTATTCTTAATCGTAATTGGAGTCTTTTTGTTTACGGTCTTGGTTTCTGCAATTCTTATGGTAGTAGGAGTTTTGATTTTTCCAATCCATCAAGATATTATAATTTCTAAAATTCCGTTAGAAATTGTAGCCGAAAATAGCACTGGCTCTCAGATTACGCAATTGCTTACCGCGGGTGATTTCTATGAATTGTTGTCCCGAAAAAACATGTTGGCGCTCATTCTTTTTTCCTTTTTAGTAGGGTTTGCCAGCCTGCAATCTGGTGAGAAAGGCAACGATTTCAGTAGGTTTTTACGATCTGGTAACGAAGTAATGAAACAATTGCTTCACATTATTATGCAAACCGCACCCGTAGGTTTGGGTGCCTATTTTGCTTACCAGGTGGGTATTTTTGGACCACAATTGTTTGGTGCTTATGCCAAGCCGCTAGGGCTTTATTATGCTGTTTGTGCTTTTTATTTTATTGTTTTTTTTAGTTTATATGCCTACATGGCGGGCGGCAAATTAGGGTTTAAAGTGTTTTGGAGAAATAATATAACACCTTCGTTAACAGCTATTGGTACCTGCAGTAGTATTGCTACCATTCCTGCCAATCTTGACGGTGCCGAAAAAATGAATATTCCTGCTCACATTAGGAATGTCGTTATTCCACTGGGTGCACCTTTGCATAAAGACGGTTCGAGTATGTCATCCATTATCAAGATAGCCGTTATTTTTGCGATGTTTGGGAAGGATTTTACGGATCCAATTACGATTCTCACCGCTTTGGGAATTACAGTTGTGGTTTCTGTTGTTGAGGGCGGAATTCCTAATGGCGGCTACATAGGCGAAATCCTAGCGATAACCGTTTATGGTTTCCCCATGGAACAAGCCTTGCCAGCAGCAATGATTATTGGAACTTTGGTGGACCCAATGGCAACTTTGTTAAATGCTAATGGAGATTTGATTTCGGCGATGCTAGTGGCAAGAATTGCCGAAGGGAAAAAGTGGCTTTCTGAAAAAGTACTTATATAAATCCCTTTCAATATTATGTGTTGTAGCAAAGCTAAGTCTTGTTTTTACTTAACAACGCAGGAAATGCTATTGTATGAATGGTATTTTTAAAGTCTTTTTTTAAATATTACATAATTAATAACCAACTTTTTAGCGAATCTCTTTTTTGTGTCATAAAATCAATTTTTTTTTGGGTGCAATAAAAATTATGTATATATTCGCAAAGTAATAAATACAAAAAAAGACAACATCATGTTGAATAACCGATTTTATTTTAGCAACTCTTATTTTTTCTTCTGGAAGGTAGAAAGGGATTGCTGTATGGTTATTTAATTCAAAAATTAAATTAATATTATAGATATACAATCCCGATGCAAATCGGGATTTTTTTTTGCTTAAAAGTGTGTAAAATGAATACAATTATAGGAATACAAGGCATTACAGGCTCGTTTCATCATCAAGTAGCTCAAGAATATTTCAATCAGGAATTTATTCTTGACGAGTGTTTGTCTTTTGAGGAATTGGTAGACAGCTTGTTAGCAGGCAAGTCAGAGCAAGCTGTTATGGCCATTGAAAACTCTATCGCAGGGCCTATTATTCCGAATTACGCGTTAATTGACAAGAATAATTTACACATAATTGGAGAGCATTATTTGAATATTCATCAAAATTTAATGGCGTTGAAAGGTCAGAAAATTGAAGATATTCTTGAAGTACATTCGCATCCGATGGCATTGTTGCAGTGCATGGATTTCTTAAAAAAATATCCTAATATTAAATTGGTTGAAGACAAAGATACCGCTGAAACTGCACGAAGAATTCAAGAAAAGCAACTGAAAGGAATAGCAGCAATTGCGAGCAAAACAGCTTCCGAAATGTATGATTTGGAAATTATTGCGCCAGAAATTCAGACGATTAAGAACAACATGACGCGCTTTGTGATTATCAAAAAAGAAAATTCATTTGTTCCCGAAAGTGAAATTAACAGAGCATCGATAAAATTTGAATTGGATCATAAACGCGGGAGTTTAGCAGCAGTTTTAAACGTAATGAGTGATTGTAAATTGAATTTAACTAAGATTCAATCTTTGCCCAAAATTGAAACTCCTTGGAAATATTCCTTTTTTGTGGATGTCACTTTTGAGAAATACGAAGATTATGCTAAAGCAAAATCATTATTGAATATTATGGCCGAGTACTTTAAAGTCTTGGGTGAATATAAGAATACCAAAATATAAAGATCCTCAAGTTACCAAGTTACACAGATATAAAAATTTACACATGATTACCACAGCAAAGCGTCTCCATATCATTGAAGAATACTATTTCTCCTCCAAATTGAGAGAAGTAAGGCAACTGGCAGCCGAAGGCAAACCCATCATTAATATGGGAATTGGCAGTCCAGATTTGCAACCGGCGCCTGCAATTGTAGCTGCAATTGTAGCTGCGATGCAAGATGAAAACGCGCATCAATATCAGAGTTATCAAGGTTTACCAGAGTTGCGCGAAGGTATGGCTGATTTTTATTCCAAAAATTATGGTGTAACACTCAACCCGGTGACAGAAATTTTGCCTTTGATGGGTTCTAAGGAGGGAATTATGCATATTTCGCTGGCTTTCTTGAATGAAGGTGATCATGTTTTGATTCCGAATCCGGGATATCCTACGTACACATCAGTGACCAATTTAGTAGGAGCGGTGCCAGTGTATTATGATTTGAAAGAAGGAAACCAATGGGAGCCGGATTTTGAAGCTTTGGAGCAACTGGATTTATCAAAGGTAAAAATCATGTGGATTGGATATCCGCACATGCCAACGGGAGCTCGAGGGAGTTTGGAATTGT
The DNA here is from genome assembly GCF_002150205.1 of Flavobacterium sp. FPG59. Lineage (NCBI taxonomy): Bacteria > Pseudomonadati > Bacteroidota > Flavobacteriia > Flavobacteriales > Flavobacteriaceae > Flavobacterium > Flavobacterium sp. FPG59. Next base: position 16,269 of record NZ_MTCA01000009.1, read on the forward strand.
TTGAAAAATTAGTGGCTTTTGCTGCAAAACATGAAATTTTATTGGTGAATGATAATCCGTATAGTTTTGTTTTGAATGACAATCCGATGAGTTTGTTGCAAGTAGAAGGAGCAAAGGACGTTGCTTTAGAACTGAATTCTTTGAGTAAAACTTTTAACATGGCGGGTTGGAGAGTAGGAATGGTATTAGGAAATGCCAATGCTATTGATGCGGTTTTAAAAGTAAAAAGCAATATGGATAGCGGTATGTTTTACGGAATTCAAAAAGGAGCTGTTGCAGCGCTGAAAAGTGATAAGGCTTGGTTTGATGCTATGAATGAAATCTATAAAAAAAGACGAATTGTAACAGAGGAACTCGCTGAAAAACTAGGTTGTAAAGTGTATAAAGAAGGTGTTGGTTTGTTTGTTTGGGCAAAGTTACCCGATGGAGTTACATCAGCAGAGGTGTTTATTGATATAATCTTGCATGAGAAATCAATTTTTATTACACCGGGAACTATTTTTGGGAGTAATGGAGAAGGTTACATTCGGTTTGCTTTGTGTGTTGAAGAAGAAAAAATTAGAGAGGCAATCAGTCGATTTTAGCCTCCTGACCCCCAAAGGGGGAATGAAATAGCAGCGAGATGTATTGTGATAAGTTATTATTCTTTATAAAATGAATTGGTTTAATGAAAAAATAAATTTCTGTATAACGAGGTTTCCTAGCCCTGATAGTAGTGGAAATCCTTTGCTGCCGGGGTTCGGCAGGAAAGATTGCAACGGATAGCAGGATAAGCTTCGGATAAAAATGAAAAAATGAAAGTATTTGTAATAGGCATAGGTTTGATAGGTGGTTCGATGGTTTTGGATATTAAAGATTTGTATCCTCAAGCCACGATTTATGGGATTGATACGAACGAAAAACATTTGGATCAAGCAATTGAATTGGGTGTTATTGATGAAATAGCAACATTTACAGATTTAATGCATGCTGATTTTGTGATTGTTTCGGTTCCTGTAGATGTAGCGCTCACGGTTGTGCCCCAAGTTTTGGAGGCAATAGGTGACCAAACGATTGTTTTTGAGGTAGGTTCTACAAAATTACCTATTTGTGAAGGTATTGCCAATCATGCCAAAAGGAGAAATTTTATAGCTACGCATCCTATTGCAGGAACGGAATTTTCGGGACCATCGGCAGCGATAAAAGGCTTGTTTCAAGGAAAAACAAATATTATTTGTGAGGTAGAGAAAACGACCTTTAAATTGCAAGAACGCGCCTTGGCATTGTTTCAAGAAATGGGAATGCGCATTCGGTATATGGATCCGAAATCACACGATAAGCACATTGCGTATGTTTCGCATTTGTCCCATATCAGTGCTTTTATGTTAGGAAAAACAGTCATTGACAAGGAGAAACACGAACAGGATATTTTTGATATGGCAGGTTCTGGTTTTGAAAGTACGGTGCGTCTTGCTAAAAGTTCGCCAGCGATGTGGACACCCATTTTTAAGCAAAATAGAAAACAAGTCGTAAAAACTTTGAATGAATATATCTTGAATTTGTCTAAATTTAAGGAGCTGTTAGAAAATGAGGATTACGAGGCGATTTACAATGAAATGGAAAGTGTGAATAAGATTAAAGAAATATTAAACGGGATGAATGTAAAGAAGTGAGCAGTTTTCAGTAGCAGTTTTCAGTGATCAGTGTACGCAAATCAGTCACAGATAAAAGTAAATAAAAACAATAATAAAAGAATAATTAACAACAATCATCCATTTTCGGCTCCCTTTTCGCCACGGCGAAAGGGCTGGGATGGGGAAAAATTTAGAAAAGATGGAAAATAAGAAAGAAATGAGAAACTGGTTGGAGGCATTCAATTTGACCCATCCCTTAGTGATAGCAGGGCCATGTAGCGCTGAAACCGAAGATCAAGTATTAAAAATTGCACATGAGTTGAAGGATTCTGATGTAAGTATTTTTAGAGCAGGAATCTGGAAACCAAGAACGCGACCAGGAGGGTTTGAAGGCGTGGGGGAAATAGGTTTGAAATGGTTGAAGAAAGCAAAAGAAGAAACAGGTTTGCTAATGGGAACGGAGGTAGCCAATGCTGCTCACGTAAAATTAGCTTTAGAATATGACATTGATGTGTTGTGGATAGGAGCTAGAACAACGGTAAACCCTTTTGCGGTTCAGGAAATTGCTGACGCATTAGCAGGAACAAAGAAAATTGTTTTGGTGAAAAACCCTGTAAACCCAGATTTATCTTTGTGGTTAGGTGGAGTAGAGCGTTTGTACAATGCCGGAATCGAAAAATTAGGAGTGATTCACAGAGGTTTCTCTACGTATGAGAAAACAAAATACCGCAATATTCCAGAATGGCAAATTGCTATTGAATTGCAAAATAAATTCCCTGATTTGCCATTGATTATAGATCCTTCGCACATTACCGGTGATCGCAAAATGATTTTAGAGGTAACGCAAGAAGCTTTAGATTTGAATTACGACGGAATGATTATTGAAACGCACATTGATCCAGATAATGCTTGGAGTGATGCGGCTCAGCAAGTAACACCTGATGCGTTGAAACAAATTTTTATTGACTTGAAGGTGCGTAAAATTGATGATGTATCGGATGATTTCACTCAAAAAATGAAAAAACTACGTGCTAACATTGACGTTTTAGATGCCACTTTGCTAGAGCTTTTAGGCAAACGTATGAAAGTAGCTGATGAAATTGGTGTGGTGAAAAAAGCAGCTAACGTAGCTGTTTTGCAAAACAACCGTTGGAACGAAATTTTAGGTAAAATGATTTTAGATGGAGAAACCAAAGGACTTTCAGAAGAATTTGTTTTAAAATTATTCAAAGCCATTCACCAAGAAAGTATCAGTCATCAAGATAAGGTTTTGAATGCTTAATTTTTTTTAATATAAATAATAAAAACCTACAATTTACTTGTAGGTTTTTTTGTAATATTGGTGCACCAATATTAAAATTAAAAAATATAATTTATGAAGCTTTCATTAATGCCTTTGAACCTTAGTTTTAAAACTCTTTTTGTTTTTATTTGTTTAATACTAACTGCACAGAGTTTCTCACAGGAAAAACAAATTTATGAATCCCCTAACATGGCAGCACTTATTGCAAACCACAAAACAGTGGCTATTTTGCCTGTAAACGCAACAATTGCCTATAAAAAATTGCCAAAGGGATATACTGAAGAATCAAGAAAAGAGGAAGAAAAAAGTATGAGTTTGCAAATGCAAAGTGGACTTTATACTTATTTGTTAAGAAAATCTTCAGATTTTACCGTAGAAGTTCAAGATGTTGAAAGAACAAATATGTTATTAAAAAAAGCAAATCAATATGAAAATTTTTCAGAAATTGCTCCTGAGGATTTAGCAAAAACATTAGGTGTTGATGCTGTTATTAAATGTTCTTACGCATATGAAAAAACTGGAAGTGAAGGCGTAGCAATTGTAAAAACATTATTAATAGGTTTTGGAACTGGCAAAGTTGCAACAGGTGGGTTAACAATGCAAATTAATAATGGAACTGATGGAGGATTAGTGTGGAGATTTTATAAACAAATGGCTGAAGATGTTATGAGTTCACCAGCAGCTATGATGGAAAGAATGATGCGAAAAGTGGGGAGGAATTTTCCTTATCAAAAGTAAAATCAGTTTTTTTAAAATTTATATCCCTTTGACATAATGAAGTTAAAGGGATTTTTCTTTTAGGATAGTACAAAAAAACTCCAAATTTTATCTCGAAGTGTCGGGATAAACTTGAAACAAAATTTTACCTTTGTCACATGACAGGAATCGTTTATAAATCTACAGGAAGTTGGTACACCGTAAAATCAGAACAAGGAGATTTTATAGAATGCCGTATGAAAGGGAAATTTCGGATTAAGGGAATAAAAAGTACCAATCCCATTGCAGTAGGCGATGTGGTAGATTATGAGCTTGAGGAAACTTCAGATGCAGTTACGGGTACCATTTTTAATATTCATGACAGAAAGAATTACATCGTACGCAAGTCGGTTAATTTATCGCATCAAATGCATATTATCGCGTCAAATATTGATCGTGTTTTTTTATTGATCACTGTGAACAATCCGCCAACAACATTTAACTTTATTGATCGATTTCTTGTAACTGCAGAGGCGTACGGAATAGAAACGGTCTTGGTGTTTAATAAAATTGACACTTTTGATGAGGAAACCTTAGACGAACAATTGTACATGCAGCATGTGTACCAGCAAATAGGATATGCTTGTTTGCGCGTTTCCTCAACCGAAATGAAAGGAGTTGAGGAATTAAAAGCCTTGATGATAGGAAAAGTAAGTATGTTCTCTGGGCATTCAGGTGTGGGAAAATCTACATTGGTAAATGCTATGGAGCCTGCTTTGCATTTGAAAACAAAAACCATTTCAGATGCCAGTAAGCAAGGACAGCATACCACAACCTTTGCTGAAATGTATGACTTGTCTTTTGGCGCCAGCATTATAGATACGCCCGGAATCAAAGGATTTGGGATGGTAGATATGGAGCCGGCTGAAATTAGTGGTTATTTTCCCGAGTTTTTTAAATTGAAAGAGCAATGCAAGTTCAATAATTGTTTGCACAAAGAAGAGCCTAAGTGTGCCATAAAAGAAGCCTTGGATCGAGATGAAATTGCTTGGTCACGCTACAACAGTTACATTAAAATTTTAGAGGGTGACGATGAACATTACCGCACCGATGTGTATGACGAAGATAGAAAAGCAAGTGATAAAACGAGGGAGTAAAAGCCCCCTGAACCCCAAAGGGGGAATTATAAAGATTCAAATATAAATTTATCGGGATATGAGATCAGAGTTTCTTTTTATAATATTTAAGGTTCCCCTTTCGGGGGCTAGGGGGCTATGAAAGTAGTAATCCAAAGAGTTTCACAAGCTTCAGTTACAATTGATAATCAAATTGTAGCCAATATTCAAAAAGGATTGTTGGTGTTGGTTGGTATCGAAGATGCGGATACGCATGAAGATAGCAGCTGGCTGAGTTCCAAAATTGTCAATCTGCGTATTTTTGGAGATGAAAATGATGTTATGAATCTGTCTATAAAAGATATCAATGGAGATGTTATTGTTGTGTCGCAATTTACCCTTCATGCCTTAACTAAAAAAGGTAATCGCCCATCCTATATTAAAGCATCAAAGCCAGAAATAGCTGTTCCTTTGTATGAACAATTTGTTGCCCAAATAGAACAAGATCTTGGCAAAAAAGTACAGACTGGAGTTTTTGGTGCCGACATGAAGGTACAACTCCTAAATGATGGCCCTGTAACTATTGTAATTGATAGTAAAAATAAAGAGTAATTACTTTGCTACTTGGTAGATTTAATATATTTTTGAATACCACGAATATTATTTTCAAAACCAAAAAAAGACTTTTTGTAAAAGTCTCTAGTTTATCACATTTTGGTTCACTTCCCCCAATATTTATTCATTACAATGAAAATATCAACATTTGTTTGTCTTTTATTTATTGCATTAACATTTCAAGTTTCAGCTCAAAAAGGAGAGTATGTGTCCCTAATTATTTCAGATAGCTTAAAAGAAAATGCTAATGCCGTGATTCGCTTAAATCAAATAGACATTACTATTTCTTCACAAAAAAGCATGACTGTGAAAGAAAAAAGAGTTGTTACAGTATTGAATCAAAATGGACTCAATGCAATAAATGCAATTGAAAGTTATGATAAAAGAAAAACAGTGAAAGCAATTGAGGCAGTTGTTTATGATGCTTTTGGAAATGAAATAAAAAAAATAAAACGTAAAGATTTTAAAGATCAAAGCGCATCAGGAGGAGGTACTCTTTTTTCTGATGGGAGGTATCTAACCATTGACTATACACCTACCCAATACCCATTTACAATAGTCTATGAAAGTGAAACAGAGACATCAAATACTGCTTTTATCCCGTCATGGTTTGTACTAACTGATTTTTATGTAAGCGTTGAAAAAAGCATTCTTAACGTAACGTTTCCGGCTTCTCTTGGATTTAAAAAGAAAGAATTTAATTTCGAAAATTTCAAGATCATTAAAGAAAAAGATACAGAAACACAGCTAAGCTATTCTGTTGAAAATATTATAGCTCAGAAATATGAAGACTACACACCTGTTTCAAGAATATTTCCAAAAGTGATGATGGGGCTGGAACATTTTAATTTAGAAGGCGTTGATGGTAGTGCTAAAAACTGGAGTGAGTATGGAAAGTGGTTTTCAGAAAATATTTTAAAAGGAACAGATATTCTTAATGAGGATGCTAAGTTCAAAATAAAAACATTAGTAGGTGCTGAATCAGATCCTATTAAAAAGGCTAAAATAGTATATAAATTTGTTCAAGAAAAATCTAGATATGTAAGTGTGCAAGTAGGTATAGGTGGTTTTAAACCCATGCTTGCTAATGATGTAGATCGTTTAGGTTATGGAGATTGCAAGGGACTTTCTAATTATACAAGGGCTTTGTTAGAAGCTGTTGGAGTGCCGTCCTATTATACTGAACTTTATGGAGATAGCAATATTCGAGACATTGAAGCAGATTTTTTCTCTATTCAAGGAAATCATGTAATTCTATGTATTGCTAACGGTTCTGACAATATATTTCTTGAATGTACTAGTCAAACAAATCCTTTTGGTTTTCAAGCTAATTTTACTGATGACAGGGACGTTGTAGTTATGAAACCAGATGGTGGACATATCATTCATACAAAAAAATATCAAGACAAGGACAACAGTCAAATTTCTAAAGGAAGTTATAGTATTGATGCTAATGGCGGTTTGTCTGGCGGTTTGCAAATTAATTCTACAGGTTCGCAATACCATCAAAAGTCTAGCTTAGAAACTATGCCAACAGTAGAAAAAGATACTTATTATAAAAAGTATTGGAGTGCATTAAATACACTTAAAATTGAAAAAATGAGTTTTATTAATGATAAAGAAAGTGTGCGTTTTGAGGAGCATGTAAAACTAAACGCAGCAAATTATGGTAGTAAAGTTGCTGAAAAAATAATCTTTGTTGTTAATGCTTTCAACATAACTTCAGGTAATGTAAAAAGAATTCGAAACCGAAAAAATCCTTTTGAAATACAACGCGGCTACTTTGATACTGATGAAATTGAAGTTAAATTACCTACTGAATATAAAATTGAAAGCATGCCTGTTGACTTTGAACTCAATACAAAGTTTGGCGAGTATAAAACACAATTAATTAAAAAAGACGATAAAACGGTTGTGTTTAAGCGTAATTTATGGATAAAGAAAGGTTTGTATACTAATAAAGAATATGATGAATACCGATTATTTATGGAGCAAATTTCAAGAAATGACAACGCCAAAATAATTTTAACTCCCAATTAAACCATGATGAATTTTAAAAAAATTTCAATTTTATTTTTAATACTTGTAGTTAGTATTGTTAGTGCTCAAGAATTTAAATTAGGTAAAGTTTCTATAGCGGAACTTCAAGAAAGACATCACCCAAGAGATACAACTGCTGCGGCTGCCATACTTTTTGAAAAAGGCGTAGTAGATTTTGAATACAGTCAAAGCGATGGTTTTAAAATGGTTACTGAGGTAACAACCCGAATTAAAATTTATAAAAAAGAGGGTTATGACTGGGCTACTAAAGCTGTTGGTTATTATGTAGGTTCAAGTTCAAAAGACATACTTTCATTTTCGGATGTTGTTACGTATAACTTAGTTGATGGTAAAGTTGAAAAAATAAAACTTAAAAGCGATGGGCTTTTTGATGAAAAAGTGAATAAATATTGGAATCAAAAAAAGATTACTTTGCCCAATGTTAAAGTGGGTTCAATAATCGAATATAAATACACTTTACGTTCCTTCAGGCTTAGTGAACTTACTGAGTGGAGTTTTCAATCTAGTATCCCTGTAAATCATTCAGAGTTTAGAACTCTTATCCCTGAGTATTTTGTGTACAATCCAAATTTAAAAGGGTCTATGACACCAAAAATAACGAAAGAAAATACCAGTAAATCTTTAAGTTATTCCTATAGACCAACAACAGAACCACGTGAGAGTTCAATAGTTTCAACTACTCAAGAAAAACTCGATTTTATAGAGAATAGCACTACATACTTAGCAGTAAATTTACCGGCTATGAAACAAGAAGCTTACGTTAATAATATTTCAAATTATACTACAAGTGTTTCACATGAATTATCTGTGGTTAATTTTCCAAACCAACCAATGAAAACATTATCTACAGATTGGGCTTCTGTGGCAAAAACAATTTATGATTATGATGATTTTGGGCTGGAGCTTAATAAAACTGGGTACTTTGAAGAGGATTTAAAAGGTATTTTAGATGGATTAGCAACACCCGAAGAAAAAATAGAGGCTATTTTTAGTCATGTAAAAAAATCAGTAAAATGGAATGGGTATTACGGATATTCTTGTAATGATGGGGTAAAAAAAGCATACAAGGACAAAACAGGAAATGTAGCCGAAATCAATTTAATGCTTATCGCTATGTTACGTCATACTAATTTAAATGCCAATCCAGTTTTAGTTAGTACACGATCTAATGGAATATCTTTTTTCCCTAATAGAACAGCTTTTAATTATGTAATTGCCGCTGTTGAACTTGCGGATAGAGTCTTATTATTAGACGCCACAGAATCCTATTCTTCACCAAATGTTTTGCCTTTACGAGTTTTAAATTGGGAAGGAAGGCTTATTCGTAAAGATGCAACTTCTACAGCGATAGATTTGATGCCTAAGAAGTCCTCAATCGATGCAGTTAATTTAAAATATACTTTTACACCTGATGGCACTGTTACAGGTAAGTTAAGCCGTAAAAGAACAGATTATAATGCCATGATTTTTAGAAATAACACAGAGACTATAAAAGAAGACGTATATCTAGAGAAATATGAAAACGATAATAAAAAAATTGAAGTTGATGATTATGAAAGAGTCATTGATAAAAATCTAAATGAACCGGTAATTGAAAATATTACCTTTAAAGGCGGAAATTTAAGTGAAGTTATTAATGGGTCAATTTACATCAACCCAATGCTGTTTTTTTCAATAGAACAAAACCCTTTTAAACAAGAAACTAGAGATTACCCTGTTGATTATGGTTATACCACAGTAGATAAGTACAATGTAATAATAGATATTCCTGAGGGATATGTTGTTGATACCATGCCGGCATCTATTGTATTAAACATGGATGATAATCTAGGTCAGTTTAAATTTTTGATTAATAAAACTGAAAATGCGGTGCAATTAGCAATAACTTTTCAAATAAATGCTCCTATTATAGGTACTGATTACTATGAAGCACTAAAGAGTTTTTATCAACGAATGATAGAAAAACAAAATGAAAAAATTGTATTTAAAAAAGCTTAACGAACTTTGTTATAGTAATGAATTGCTCCAAACTTTTATTGAGTTTATTTACCTTTGGAACAAAATAAGCTAATCATGAACATAAAAAACGCACAACTCGAAGTAGACACATGGATCAAAGAACATGGTGTTCGTTACTTTAACGAATTAACTAATATGGCACAACTTACCGAAGAAGTAGGTGAAGTAGCTCGCATTATTGCCCGTCGTTATGGAGAACAGTCTGAAAAAGAAAGTGATAAGAACAAAGACCTAGGCGAAGAATTAGCAGATGTGGTGTTTGTAGTGTTGTGTTTAGCCAATCAAACGGGGATTGATTTACAAGCCGCTTTCGATAAAAAGATGGATTTAAAATCCGTTAGAGATAAAGATCGTCACAAAAACAACGAGAAACTAAAATAAATTGTCAATTGTAAATTATGAATTGTGAATGAGTAGTAGTAAATTGCGCATTTGGGTTATTTAATTCATAACTCATAATTTACAACTTATAATTACAAAAATGAATTTAAAAGTAACTACAAATTCACCTTTCACGATTGACGATGTACAATTAAACATAACAGGTTCCAAAAGCGAAACCAATCGCCTCCTATTGTTACAGGCTTTGTTTCCTAATATTACGCTCAACAACACCTCTAATTCTGATGATAGCGAGGTGATGCAAAAAGCCTTGAAAGGCCATGCAGAAATAGTTGATATTCATCATGCTGGAACGGCCATGCGTTTCTTGACGGCTTTTTATGCAGTGCATGAAGGTCATGAGGTAATACTGACTGGTTCTCAACGCATGACGGAACGCCCAATACAAGTTTTGGTCGAAGCACTACAACAGTTAGGAGCCGTAATAACATACGAGAAAGAAGTAGGTTATCCACCCATCAAAATCAGTGGTCAAAAAATAACCGCCTCAAAAGTGTCTATCCCGGCTAATGTAAGTAGTCAGTATATTTCTGCTTTGTTATTGGTGGCGCCAAAACTAGAGAACGGAATCGAAATTACATTGGTAGGTGAAATCACCTCCGTTCCCTACATCAAAATGACATTAGCGTTATTGAATGATTTAGAGGTTAATACAAAGTTCGAAGGCAATGTAATTACCGTTTATCCTAAGAAAGAAGTAGCTGCAAAGTCTATGACAGTCGAATCTGATTGGAGTTCGGCATCCTATTTCTTCAGTCTAGTAGCACTTTCCAGTAAGGCTTCAATAACCTTAAAAAGTTACAAACAAGATAGCCTTCAAGGCGATTCCGCTTTGGTCGAAATTTATAAAGAACTTGGAGTTGTTACTCATTTTAACGGGGACCAGATGACCTTGAGCAAGCAATCTGATTTTAAGCTACCGGAACAAATCTATTTCGAATTAAACAATACACCAGATATTGCGCAAACCATTGTGGTTACCTGTCTTGGTTTAGGAATTGGCTGTCACCTTACGGGACTTCATACCTTAAAAATTAAAGAAACGGATAGGCTAGAAGCGCTGCGAATTGAATTAACAAAATTAGGAGCAACTATTTCAGTGACACACGATAGTTTAACCCTTATAGCAACAAAGCAATGTATCCCAAATGTAGCTATAGCCACTTATAATGATCACCGCATGGCAATGGCATTTGCACCGCTAGCCATAAAGGTTCCCATAATTATTGAAAATGCGGAAGTAGTTTCAAAATCATATCCTGATTTTTGGGATGATTTAAGAACCATTGGGTTGCAGTGTCAAGATGAAATAGCCCTCTAAGTGCCCGCTAAACAACGACTTTTAAAAATAAACCCTAAAACACTTGACAACGCCTCTCTCACAATCGTATATTTGCACACGATTTATAAACAGCATCTCACAAAGAGAAACGCTATAAATCATAACATATAACTTTTTCAAATGAAATTATCACATTTTCAATTCGATTTACCAAAAGAACTTCTTGCAGAATATCCTGCCGAAAACAGAGACGAAGCACGTTTAATGGTTATTGACCGTAAAAAACAAACCATAGAACACAAAATGTTCAAAGATGTTATTGATTATTTTGACGAAGGCGATGTCTTAATTTTAAATAATACTAAAGTTTTTCCAGCTCGTTTATACGGAAATAAAGAAAAAACTGGAGCAAGAATTGAAGTGTTTTTATTGAGAGAATTAAACTCTGAGCAAAGACTTTGGGATGTTCTTGTTGATCCAGCGCGTAAAATTAGAATTGGAAACAAACTATATTTTGGTGACGATGACTCTCTAGTTGCTGAGGTTATTGACAATACTACTTCTCGTGGTAGAACCCTACGTTTTTTATATGACGGTTCATACGAGGAATTTCGTAATAAATTAACAGAACTTGGTGAAACTCCAATCCCAAAATACATTTCTAGAGATGTAACTCCAGAGGACGCAGAGCGTTACCAAACTATCTATGCAAAAGAAGAAGGTTCTGTTGCGGCACCTACAGCGGGTTTGCATTTCTCTAAACATTTATTGAAAAAACTAGAAATAAAAGGAATCAATTTTGCCGAGGTTACGCTTCACGTAGGATTAGGAACTTTCAATCCTGTTGAGGTTGAAGATTTATCGAAACACAAAATGGATTCTGAGGAGTTAAAAATTACTCAAGGAGCTTGTGATATCGTAAACGCAGCTAAAGCTAAAAGGAAACGTATTTGTTGTGTAGGGACAACTTCTATGCGCGCTGTAGAAAGTTCTGTTTCATCACAAAACACACTTAATCCGTTTGACGGATGGACAAATAAATTTGTTTTTCCACCGCACGATTTTGCTATCCCAACGTGTATGATTACTAATTTTCATACGCCAAAATCAACTTTATTAATGATGATTTCTGCGTTTTGTGGTCACGATTTAATGAAAAGAGCATATGCCGAAGCAATCGAGGAGAAATATAAATTTTACTCTTACGGTGATGCCATGTTGATTTTATAATACAACAAAATCATATCTTAAGTATTAAATCTCGTCAATCGTGGCGAGATTTTTTTTTGGTGTGACCCTCCCAGAAAAAGGTCGGGTCGGGTTTTACGCTATATCTTTATTTTCTTAAAGAAAGAAAATAAAGGATGCCGCTACAACCCCTCACACAAACTCGTCCGCTAAACTAGATCCTCTTCTATCAGGATTTTTAATGATAAAGCCCGGATCTATATCTCGTTTTTGGGATTTCAAGAAGTTCCTAATTCGTTTAAACACTTGCTACTATCGCTGCATTTTTTGTACATTTACAAATCTAAACTGAACGTATGAAATTTCAAAATACCCTTGAATTTGCAAGGCAACTAGATATTCAAGATCCTTTAAATAAATACCAAGAGGAATTTATATTTCCTCAAGTAAACGGAAAAAAAGTAATTTATTTTACTGGAAATTCACTTGGATTGCAACCAAAACGTACCAAAGCTTTTGTAGATGAGGTCATGAATGATTGGGCAAACCTAGCTGTAGAAGGGCATTTTTATAGTGATAAACCGTGGTGGGATTACCACGAACGTTTTGCTAATCCGTTGAGCAAAATCGTTGGCGCACTTCCTTCAGAGGTAACCGTAATGAATACCTTAACCGTGAACCTACATTTGTTGATGGTTTCTTTTTACCAACCTACAAAAACCAGATTCAAAATTATTTGTGAGGAGAAAGCATTTCCTTCGGATCAATATATGTTTCAAAGCCAAGTTGATTTTCATTCAAGATCGGTAGGCTTTGATCCCAATGAAGCATTAGTAGAAATTAAAAGACGCGAAGGCGAACATAACATCCGTCTTGAAGATGTGTTAGCAAAAATAGAAGAAGTAGGCGATGAGTTGGCTTTGGTTCTCATTGGTGGAGTCAATTATTACACCGGCCAAGTTTTTGACATGAAAACGATAACTGCTGCAGGGCACAAAGCAGGTGCTTATGTAGGATGGGATTTGGCACATGCTGCAGGAAATGTAAAGCTAGAATTGCACAATTGGAATGTAGACTTTGCTTCATGGTGCAGTTATAAATACATGAATTCAGGACCAGGGAATGCATCAGGTTGTTTTATTCATGAAAAACATCATAACAATAGTAAGCTTCCTAGATTTGCAGGATGGTGGGGACATAACAAAGAACGTCGTTTTAAGATGGAACAAACTTTTGATCCCGTTCATGGTGCCGATGGTTGGCAAATAAGTAATTTACCCATATTGTCATTAGCTCCTTATTTGGCATCGGTGACTATGTTTGATGAAGTAGGAATGGATGCTCTAATTCAAAAAAGAGACAGTATCACATCGTATTTAGAGTTTATTTTGCATGAAATCGATAAAGAAGTTGAGAGTACTTTTGAAATCATAACTCCTCAAAATCCTTTAGAAAGAGCTTCTCAACTTTCTGTCTTACTGCATGGTGAAGGACGCAGTTTGTTTGATTATTTAATGAAAAATGGAGTAATTACAGATTGGCGCGAACCTAATGTGATTCGTTTAGCACCAGTGCCTTTGTATACCTCTTACGTAGACATGTACGAGTTTGGCCAAATTTTAAAAAAAGGAATTCTAGAAAAGACGAACTCATAATTATGTAACTATTAATTTGAATTTCATAATAAATTTAAGTTTGGTACATCTCATCTTTGTACTATAAATTTAATATATCAAAATTATGAAAATAGTATACTTTATGCTACTTGCTATGGCGGTAGTTTCTTGTCAAAATCAAGGTAAAATGGATGTTGCAAAAGCTAAAGCAGCAACAGTCGATTCTATGAAAGTAGAAATAGAAAAGCAAAGAGTAATTGACTCTATGCAGCAAGTAATGGTGAAAATGGAAGAGGCTAAAGTCGAAACCCAAAAAGAAGTTGTTGTAGTTAATCAGCAAGCTCCTCAAGGGACTACAACTACAACTACCACAACTAAAAAGAAAGGTTGGAGTAGTACTGCAAAAGGAGCAGTTATTGGTGCAGGAGTTGGAGCAGCAACCGGAGCAATTATCAGTAAGAAAAAAGTTCAAGGAGCTATTATTGGCGGTGTTGCAGGTGCCGGAGTGGGTGCAGGAACAGGTGCCATTATTGACGGTAGTAAGAAAAACTAAATGTATTTTTAGATTTAAAAAAAAGGATTCTTTTCAATTGAAAAGAATCCTTTTTTTAATAAGCATCCATATTATTTATGATCTCATTTGCTTTGAGCTTAATTTTGTATAAATCTTCGGGATCAATTTTTTTAAGAAGGTTGAGCATCATTCCCATACGCTGATTTCCTTTAAAGTATTCTTTCTTTTCGTCCAGAAAATTCCAGTACAGCGTATTAAATGGGCAGCCTTTATCTCCAAATTTTTCCTTCACATTATAATGGCATTTTGCACAATTGTTACTCATTTTATTGATATAACTTCCTGAGGAAACGTAAGGTTTTGTTGCGATAATTCCTCCATCTGCGTATTGTGACATACCTCTTGTATTAGGCATTTCTACCCATTCTATAGCATCAATATACACACCTAAATACCAATTGTCGACTTCATCAGGATGAATTTGCGTTAATAAAGTAAAGTTTCCTATTACCATCAAACGCTGAATATGATGTGCATAGGCATCCTTCAAACTTTGATTAATTGCATGACTCATGCAATTCATTTTAGTTTGACCGGTCCAGAAAAAATCCGGAAGTTTATTGGTGTTGTTTAAAGCATTCATTTTAGAATAGTTCGGCATTTCTTTCCAGTAAATTCCTCTTATGTATTCACGCCAACCTAAAATTTGCCGAACAAAACCTTCAACCTGTGAAACGGAAATGCTGGATTCATGTTCATGATAATATGCAACTACAGTTTCGATAACTTCTTTTGGCGAAAGCATTTTGCTGTTCATGGCAAATGATAAACGCGAATGAAACAGATATTTTTCATCTGTATGCATGGCGTCTTCGTAGTCACCAAAGTGGTGTAACAAATGATCACAAAAATAACCAAGTTGTTTTAGCGCTTGCCCTCGGCTGGTAGGCCAGTCAAAGTTTTTCGGGTTAATTGTACCAAATGTATTGACTCCAGCTTTTTCAATTTGAGAGAGCAGCGCTTCAATATCGGTCCCAAATTTTTTTGCTGCAGGAACTGGAACTTCTCCTTTGTATTTTTTTCGATTATCAGCATCAAAATTCCATTGATTACCAACTGGTGTTGAGCCATCCATCAAAACATGATGCTTTTTACGCATGTGTCGGTAAAAATTTTCCATTAGTAATAGTTTCTTACCTTCAAAAAAATCGGTCAACTCCTCTCGTTTGGTGTAAAAATGTTCCGTATCGAATGCTTGGGTCTCAATGGTAAGATTTGAGCAAATCAATTTTAATTGCTGATCCAGACGGTATTCGTCGGGTAATTGATATTCAAATTTGGCAATACCATATTTTTCAATACAATTGGCAATCAATTGATCTAAATTTTGAGGATTGTCTAAGGCTGTAATTTCAAAATAAATCACTTGATGCCCTTTGTCTTTAAGGTCTGTGTAAAAATGCCTCATGGATTGAAAAAATGCCACAACCTTCTGTATGTGGTGCTTCACATAATCTGTTTCTTGACGCATTTCGGCAAGTAAATAAATGGTAGTATCATCTTTTTCTTGAAACCAAGAGTGCGTCGCATTCAATTGATCACCAAGGATTAACCGTAGTTTATTCATTTTTATTTTTTGAAAAAGGAAGTAGTTGGAATTTCTTTACGTGCGTACTGGAAACGATCTAGTAATTTGGGTAAACAATACCCGTCTAAACCATTTATAGCCACAACATTTCCGCGGTCTATTTGCAACCAGCCATCTTTATGTTCTAATTCTTCTTGATAGAAGATATGTTCAATTGATGCAATAACATGTATGGTGTCATTTTCTACAATATGATATTCATTAACATATTTACACAATAATTGTACTGGACTTCCTTTGACAAAAGGAGTAGGGATACCTTCTTTGAATTCCTCTTCTAGTGTTGTTTTGTCAAACTCAGAAACTCCTAATTCATAATTGGCCGAGGTGTGATGTGCAGCCTCAATCATATCTGCTGTGATGTGATTTACTGTAAAGTAGCCAGTATCTTTAATGTTTTTGTACGTATCTCTTGGAACCGTAGTGGGGCGCATAATAAATCCAATCATCGCTGGATTACTCCCCAAGTGGGTTACGCTACTAAAAATAGCAACATTTGATTTTCCGTCAATAGATTTTGTCCCCAATAAATTTGCTGATTTATATCCCGTACACGAATTGATTAAGTTTAATCTTTCTATTTTTTCCATTTGAGAGATGATATCTCTTGAAATATGTTTCATAAGTCGTATTATTTCAAACAAAGATACTTTTTGTTTAATTAATAACGAAATAAATTAAACAAAATATAAAGAAGGTTGATTGTTTTAGTGCATACTACGCGCTTTGTAATTATTTGTTTCATATCACTTCCAAATCCTATATATTTGTTTTTCAATTTATCCCATGATGAAAACACTAAAAAAATCTCTTTTTATTTTACTGGTACTAGTAGCCGTTTTAGCAGGTTCTATTTTTATGTATGCACTATACTCAAAGCCTACATATGAGGGAGAGTTAGCTTTAAAAAACATTCAAAAAGAAACAACAGTTCATTTTGATGAATTTGGTGTTCCTCATATCTATGCTGAAAATTCAAAAGATGCCATGGTCGCGCTAGGTTATGTACATGCACAAGATCGATTATGGCAAATGGAATTAATGCGCCGTATAGCTCCAGGCAGGTTGTCAGAAATCTTCGGATCAGTAGCCTTAAAAAATGATAAATTTTTTGCCGGCTTAGGGATTGAAGAAGCTTCAGCCAAAGCAATAGCAGCATTAGACAAAAACAGTCCAAGTTACCAACTGACAATTTCTTATCTTGATGGGATCAATCAGTATTTAGACGAGGGTAAAACACCAATAGAGTTTAGTATGATAGGTGTTAAGAAAGAGAAGTTTACTATAAAAGATGTCTATAATATTTTTGGATACATGTCTTTTAGTTTTGCAATGGCTCAAAAATCAGATCCTTTGTTAACAGATATTCGCAATAAATATGGTGCCGAATATCTTAAGGATTTAGGGATAAATGGTGAATTCAATACTACCAAAATAAAAAACGCATCCGAAAATCCTCAAGAGTATGCCGCTATATCTAAATCTATTGCGCAACTTTTAGACAATTCACCTGTGTCTCCTTTTATAGGAAGTAACAGTTGGGTGATTGCACCTAAGAAAACTAAAAACGGAAAAGTTATTTTTGCTAATGATCCTCATATTGGGTTTTCGCAACCGGGCACGTGGTATGAAGCTCATATTGTAGTGCCAGATTTTGAATTGTATGGTTGTTATCTAGCAGGAACACCCTATCCTTTATTAGGACACAATAGAGATTATGCTTATGGATTAACCATGTTTGAAAATGATGATATCGATTTGTATCAAGAACAATCTAATCCTAAGAATGATAAAGAGTATAAAACTCCTAGTGGTTATGGGACATATGAAATTAGAAAAAAAACAATAAAAATTAAAGACTCGACAGATTGTGTTTTGAGCGTAAAAATATCACGACATGGACCTATAATGAATAACTTGATGGATGGCTTAGAGCCTAATAAGCCTGTTGCTTTGTCTTGGATTTATATCCAACAACCCATCAATATTCTAGACGCGGTTTATTCTCTTTCACATGCAAAAAGCAAAGCTGATTTTAGAAAAGGGGTAGCATTAATTGCAGCCCCAGGATTAAATGTAATGTACGGCGATGCTAAAGGAAATGTGGCATGGTGGGCTACGGGTAAGTTGTACAAGCATAATAAAGGAGTAAATCCAAACTTTATCTTAGATGGAGCTTCGGGTAAGGATGATATTGTTTCGTTTTTGGATTTTTCCAAAAATCCTTCGGCAGTAAACCCAAGATGGAATTACGTTTATTCAGCAAATAATCAGCCGGAACCTATAGATGGATTTAATTATCCTGGATATTATTTACCAGAAGATCGCGCCAAAAGAATTTCTCAATTATTAGATTCTAAATCCTCTTGGGATAAAGAAGCTGTTGGAAATATGATTTTTGATAATGTTTCGTCGGTTGCGCCAAATGTAGTCAAGGAGTTGATTGCAAATTGTAGTTCTAAAGCACTTTCTAATACTCAAAAACAAGCAATTTCAATTTTAAAAGATTGGAAAGGCTCTAATAATCTCGATGATGTAGCTCCTACAATCTACAACAAATGGGTATACCAATATATGAAAAATACTTTTGAAGACGAGTTAGGAAAGGAAAAGTTTGAAATGTTTCTGGGCACCCATGTTATGAAACAGACTATTGCGAATCAAATACAAAATAAAAATTCTGTTTGGTGGGATAACATCAATACTAAAAACAATAAAGAAACTAGAGAGAATATAGTATTACAGTCATTTAAGGAGGCTATATCTGCGCTTGAAAAACAATTGGGCCCAGACGTATTGGCTTGGACTTGGAACAGAGTACATACTTTAGAACATCAACATCCTTTGAGTAAAGTTGCTGTTTTGAAAAATATTTTCAATGTAGGTCCTTTTGAGGTATCAGGTTCTAGTGAAGTTATAAATAATTTGTTCTTTAGTTTTAGTGGTAGCGGTGAATATCAAGTAAAAGCTGGGCCTTCTACACGAAGAGTTATTGATTTTTCGGATATTGAAAACAGTTGGAGCGTTTTACCCACAGGACAGTCGGGTAATCCTATGAGCGCACATTATGATGATCAGGCAGAATTATATAATTCTGGAAAATTTAGAAGGATGTTATTAAATAAAGAAGAAATAGAACGTACATCAACAAAATTAACTTTCAAGCCCAGTAAATAATGTCACTTTTTAAAGAGCTTCCGCTAATTAATGACTAGTTTTGCTTAACATATCATGAAAATAATGCAAACACCTCAAAAAATTGCCGTAGTGGGTTCAGGTTTAGTAGGAACACTATTGGCGATATATCTAAAAAAATTAGGTCATACGGTTCACGTGTACGATAGAAGTCCTGACATTCGAAATATTCAATTTTCAGGTCGATCTATCAACTTGGTAATGTCTAATAGAGGTTGGAAAACATTAGAAGATATAGGGCTTGATGATGAAATTCGTGCTATTGGTATTCCCGTAGACAAACGCGGTATACATTTGCAAGACGGAACTTATGTGACTCAAAATTACGGAAAAGAAGGGGAGGCCATTTTTTCACTTTCAAGAGGAATCTTAAATCGTAAAATGATTGATCTTGCTGAAAAAGAAGGTGTTGAATTCTTTTTTAACCAAAAAATATGGGACGTTACCTTGAGTGACGCTACTTTACACATAGGTGAAACGGAGCGTGGGGAGTGGACAGAAGTTAAATTTGATAAAGTTTTTGGAGCTGATGGTGCTTTTTCACGCATTAGACACAAAATGCAACGTCAATCGATGTTCAATTATTCTCAAGAGTTCATGAAAATAGGATACAAGGAATTACATATTCCTGCAAATCCTGATGGTTCACATAAAATAGATGCCAACTCATTACACATTTGGCCAAGAGGAGATTTTATGTTAATGGGTTTATCGAATCTTGATGGTAGTTTTACATGTACTCTTTTTATGCCTTTTGAGGGAGATAATTCATTTGAAAAGCTAAAAACGGAGAAAGACTTGGTTGATTTTTTTGCTAAATTCTTCCCTGATACAAAAGCTGTAATCCCAAATCTGGTGGAAGATTTTTTTAAAAACCCAACCAGTTATTTAGTTAAAATGAAATGCTATCCTTGGACCTATGATGACAAAGTTGCTTTAATAGGTGATGCTGCTCATGCAATTGTACCTTTTTATGGTCAAGGGATGAATGCAGGTTTTGAAGACATTACGATTTTACAAGACTGTATTGATAAACATGGGGACAACTGGCGAGCAATTTTCTTAGAATATGAGCAACTTCGCAAACCAAATGCGGATGCAATTGCAGAATTAGCAGAAAGAAACTTCATGGAAATGAGCTCAAAAACTGCCGATGAGAATTTTTTATTACAAAAGAAAATTGAAAAATGGTTCTCAGACAAACATCCTGAAAAATGGACGCCGCTTTATAGTTTGGTTACTTTTAGTCTTACGCCTTATGCCGAAGCGCTGGCTCTTGGTGAATACCAAAATAAAATTATGGAAGAAGTGTTAAAGATGGATAATATCACAGCAATTTGGGATTCCAAAAAAGTAGAAGATAAAATACTGGAACTTTTACAATAAAACAAAGGACTCTTTTTTAGAGTCCTTTGTTGTTTTTTTAGTTATTTTTTTGTGGCGGGTTTTAGTAACACACGCAACGTACTGTCATTATTAAAGTAACTAAACATCCAGTTTACAAAAATAGAGAGTTTATTCTTTACACTCAATATTAGCATGAGGTGAATAAACATCCAAGTGAACCAGGCCAATCGTCCTTGAAAACTAAATTTTGGTAAATCTACAACTGCTTTTCTTTTACCTACGGTAGCCATGGAGCCTTTGTCGTGGTATTCATATTCAATTCTTGACGTATTCTTTAAGTCTAATTTAAAATTTTTAGCGAGAATTTTAGCTTGTTCTATCGCTACACTTGCTACTTGTGGGTGGCCGTTGGGATATTTAGGTGTAGTCATAAACGCAATATCCCCTAGGGCATAAACAGAATTTAATCCAGTGATACCATTAAAACGGTCCACTAGAAAACGATTACCTCTTGTTAATGCACTTGTTGGTATTCCTTCTAGAGTATTTCCAGTAATACCTGCAGCCCATATTACATTTTTTGAACGGATGATTTCTCCATTTTGTAAGCTTACCGTTTCCCCGTCATAATGACTTACAAGGGTATTGGTCATTACAATTACTCCTAAATCCTCAAGATATTTCTTAGACATTTTTTGGGAGTCAACACTCATTGGATTCAAAACATTGGGTGAACCCTCCAGTAAATAAATGGTAAGTTTTGAAAAATCTTTATCAGGATAATCCTTTGGGAGTATGTTTTTTTTCATCTCAGCAAGAGCTCCAGCTAGCTCAACGCCAGTCGGTCCACCACCTACTACAATAAAATTCATTAAAGATTGTAATTCTTCAGCAGGTGCAATCAAGGCGTCCTCAAAGGTTTGCAAAATTTGGTTTCTCAATTGTATCGCCTCAGGTACTGATTTCATTGGGAATGCATGTTTCTCAATTTCAGTATTGCCAAAATAATTTGTGGTACAACCAAAAGCAACCACTAAGTAATCATAATCAAAATCAGCAATGGAGGTTTGGAGAGTTTTATTTTGAGTATCCACACTAATAACATCAGCAATTCGGATACGAACATTTTTTGAATGCTGAAATACTTTTCTCAACGGAAAAGAAATACTTGCAGGCTCCAGTCTAGCGGTAGCCACTTGATACATCAAAGGTTGAAATTGATGGTAATTGTTTTTATCAATCAATAAAACGTCGTAAGCAGTGTTTTCTAAGTCTTGCGCCAATCTTAAACCAGCGAAACCAGCTCCAATGATTACAATTTTTTTCTGATGTTCCATGTTTGTTTTCTTTTATACGTATAAAGATACCATTTATCTTTTGCTTACGCTTCTCTGTTAACTTTTTCTATCGAAAATGCAGGTTTGCAAATAGCGATATATTCACAAGGCTCGTCAAAAGGATTGGAATATTGCACTCGTGTATTTTTTTCAATTTTTATTGATTGACCCGCTTCAAGAATAACAACTTCGTCTTCTATAATGAATTGTTTTTTACCATGTATAATATAGGTATACTCATCAAATTGTGGAGTTTGAAAAGGTTCACTCCACTTTGGGGGAGCAATCATGTGTGCAATTGAAATATCTTTGTTGTGTGTTGCAATTAATCCATGGTGTTCTTCAATCAATTTACCATCGCTTGTTGGGACTACAAAAGGATTTTTTTGGACTAAATATTTTTTCATATATAGATTTTATAGCATTACTTTTTAAATATCTTGGTCAAAACTCCAAAAACTCCTCTGATGAAAGTGGCACTTGTAAGCACTTTTAAAACAGATTTACCCACAACGCTGGCGGTACTTGGCCCTTCATTTTTCTCTTTTTCAACTGTTTCTTCCTCTGTGTTTTCAGCTACACTTTCATTAACCTCGGTAATCTTTTTTTGTAGCATTTCATAGGCGCTTTCTCTGTCTATGACACTATTGTACTTATTTACAAGTTTAGAGTTGTTGTTGATAGTTTCAATTTCACTATCGGTCAAAATATCCATTCGACTCATAGGTGCTCGCATCATGGTTGCAGCAAGAGGAGTAGGGATACCCTTTTCATTTAAGGCTGTAACAAGCGCTTCTCCAATACCCAAACTTGTAAGGACATCTTCAGTGGTATAATATTCAGAGGTAGGATAATTATCAGCAGTTTGTTTGATGGCCTTTCTGTCATTGGCTGTAAAAGCCCTTAATGCATGTTGTATTTTTAAACCTAATTGTGCAAGAACACCACTAGGGATGTCCATTGGGTTTTGAGTTATAAAATAAATCCCAATACCTTTTGATCGAACTAGTTTTACAATAGTTTCAATTTGTTCTAATAAGGTTTTGCTTGCTTCGTTAAATATCAAATGCGCTTCGTCTATGAAAATGACTAGTTCAGGTTGTTCAGCGTCTCCTTGTTCAGGCATCTGTTGGTAAATCTCTGCTAATAAACTCAACATAAAAGTAGAAAACAATTTCGGTTTGTCTTGAATATCTGTTAGGCGCAAGATATTCACGTATCCTTTGCCTTTTTCATCTATGCGCATCAAATCATTGATGTCAAATGACATTTCGCCAAAAAACAAATCGGCTCCTTGTTGTTCAAGTTCAATTATTTTTCGCAGGATAGTCCCCGTTGTAGCAGTTGATATCTTTCCATATAATTCTTCAATCTCTTCTTTACCTTCTTCTGTAATGTAGTTGATAACCTTTTTGATGTCTTTTAAATCGAGTAATGGCATTTTATTGTCATCACAATATTTAAAAATTACAGCTACAACTCCAGCTTGCGTATCATTTAAATTGAGAATCCTAGAAAAAAGTACTGGTCCAAATTCTGATACAGTGGCTCGCAATCGCACTCCGTTTTGCTCAGACAAGGTTAATAGTTCAACTGGAAAACTTTCTGTATTGTAAGGAATGTTTATTTTAGTATGTCGATCAGTTATAAAATCTTTTTCTTCTCCTTCTCTAGCAATTCCACTAAAATCGCCTTTTATATCCATCATTAATACGGGAATACCAAAAGAGGAAAGTTGTTCAGATAGAACTTGTATTGTTTTAGTTTTCCCAGTACCCGTAGCGCCAGCAATTAATCCGTGGCGGTTAAGTGTTTTTAACGGTATTTTTACATAAGTATTAGGTACTGCTTCTCCATCTAAAATAGCGCCACCTAGAGTGATGCTTTCGCCTTTTGATTGAAAACCTTGGGTTATGTACGATGTAAAATCATCTTTTTTGCTCATAATGTATCTGAATTTAATTCTAATGCAAGGTATTATTTTTTTATAAAACGAACAATTTTAGTGTTTACTGCAGTGTTAAAGGTATTTTGTTATAAAAAAGGTAAAATATATTTTTTTTATTGAATGTGATAT
>NZ_MTCA01000400.1:0-1075 GCF_002150205.1 Flavobacterium sp. FPG59
ATTATGAAGTGATCAATAATCTTTTTACAGACTTTAATTTGAAAACACTTTCAATAAATAACTTCCTTACTGAAGATGAAAACCGTAGATTATTTATATCTAAGAACATTCATGAAATAACATATTTAATAATGAATGGAATGAACAAGGCCTTCATATAACAGTTAGGGTTTCGTTGCGGCTGAAAGCCGAACAATGAAACCTGTGTTGAACGGAACCGGTCATTGGCAGGAACTATGGAGTTATCGTAAAGTTTAGAGAGAGAATATGAAGAGGATTTAGTATCCTCTTTTTTTTGAAGTAGTTTTAAATATAGTTTTCTAGTGTTTTCATTCACTTTTGGGCACAAATGCCCTTACCCATAAAATTAACTTTTAGAGGAATTTGTAATTTGGCCACCGCCAATATACCATCCCGACGCTTCGGGAGGTGGACCACGCTGGTCAAAGACTGCTATGCGGTGTAAATTTCCTGTTTTACAACACGGACACTTGGGTAAAAAGGGTTTCTTCTCCCGCTTTTCCATGACTTTTACTTGCAGATTTTCCTGCAAAAGCTTCAATTTTTCCCGTTTCCAAGTGCTGCTCAAAAAACCATAGTGGCGTATTTTCACAAAACGTTTGGGTAAAATATGTAATGCAAAACGCCTGATGAATTCCTGATGCGTCAGCGTCATTTGCTTTTTCACGCCCGCTACTCGGTAATCCTTGTAATCAAAAGTTACCTTTTCATTGTCAATCCTTGTGATTCTCTGGTTACTAATGGCGATTTTATGGGTGTATCTTCCTAAATATTCCACTACCGACTTTGTATTTCCAAAAGGTTTCTTTGCAAATACAACCCAAGGTTTTTTCCATAAATCATGACGAATTTGTTCGTAGAGGATAGGTGATTTTGCTTTGAGTTTGGCGCAATATTTAGCCCTAAAAACTTTTGACAAAGCTTTTACTGGGAACAAAAATTTGCCATCGGTTCTGCTATTTTTCCACTGTCCCTCTCTTTTGATTCCACCACCGGGAACAATGCAATGTAGGTGCGGATGCAAACTCAATTGTTGTCCCCACGTATGCAAAAC
>NZ_MTCA01000157.1:0-7353 GCF_002150205.1 Flavobacterium sp. FPG59
GTACATAATTGTAGACATCAATTCCTGTTTTAGACAATGGACTCGTAAAACTCTTGTCAAAAAAAGTTAGGTGATTGTTGTAAATATTATAATCCGAATATAAATCTTTGACAAAAGCTAATATTTGCTGATTGCCATTAAACCCGGATGTTTTACTGGCTTTAATTTTATCTTTTACTTTCTTTAAAACATTATCTCCGTAAACATCATTAAGAGATTCATTAATAAAAATAGGCAAGTACGTTTTACCCGTAACTCTTGATGTATCCATTTGATTGAAGATAAACTCCATGCCCTTGAAAATTTTATTTTTCATGAAAGCACTGTCAATGGAGTTCATGTCAAATTCTATTTTTTCGTATTTCTCCATTTGGTATTGATCAAACTGGTACAAACCGTTTTTACGTTTTCGTTCCCAAATTTTTCTCAAAATATCTAGCGCAGGATTGTTTTTCTTTGAAGTTTTACCTGCAAATACTACTACTTCATTTAAACTTTCAGCTTCATTAAGCGTGATTTTAAAATTATAGTTAACTGCTTTTTCTAAGGTAATTTCTCTTTCCGAAAAACCTACTGAGGAAACCAACACAACGGTATACGTCTTTTGGGATTCCAAATAAAAATTCCCATCTTCATTCGTAACAATTCCTTCACTTGATCCTTTAAAAACCACATTAGCAAACGGAATCGGCTGGTTTTGTTTGTCTACTACAATACCGCTTATTTTGGTTTGCGCCAATACGGTATGGAATACACCACAAAAAAACAAAGTCAAAATCAAAAGATACTTTTTCATAACAAATAAAAAAACTTCATCAATAGAAACCATTGATGAAGTTATTAAGGTTAAAAATCACAAATACAAACTCCATCAACAAGAGTTGTATTTGAATTTTATTTATACATTACTTTCTTTACCGCTTTCACAACGTCACCAGCATTAGGCAACCATTCTTTTAATAAAACCGGAGAGTAAGGCGCAGGAGTATCAGCCGTTGTGATACGTTGAATAGGTGCGTCTAAGAAATCAAAAGCACGCTCTTGAACAATATATGTAATCTCCGATGCTACACTTGCAAAAGGCCAAGCCTCTTCAAGTACTACTAAACGATTGGTTTTTTTAACCGAAGTCAAAATCGTTTCGTAATCCATCGGACGTACTGTTCTTAAATCAATAATTTCACAAGAGATACCTTCTTTAGCTAATTCGTCAGCAGCAATATGAGCCTCTTTGATAATTTTACCAAAAGATACAATTGTTACATCAGTACCTTCTCTTTTAATATCAGCAACTCCCAACGGAATTACATATTCACCATCTGGCACTTCACCTTTATCACCATACATTTGCTCAGATTCCATGAAAATAACAGGATCGTTGTCACGAATAGCTGCTTTTAATAATCCCTTTGCATCATAAACTGTAGATGGAACAACAACTTTAAGACCTGGAGTGTTTGCAAACCAGTTTTCTAAAGCTTGAGAGTGCGTTGCACCTAATTGCCCTGCCGAAGCAGTTGGCCCACGAAAAACAATTGGCACATTAAATTGGCCACCACTCATTTGACGCATTTTGGCAGCGTTATTAATAATTTGATCAACCCCAACCAAACAAAAGTTGAAAGTCATGTATTCTACAATTGGTCTACAACCATTCATTGCTGATCCCACTGCAATACCTGAAAAACCAAGCTCTGCAATAGGAGTATCAATCACTCTTTTTTCACCAAACTCTGCAAGCATCCCTTTAGACGTCTTGTAAGCACCATTATATTCTGCAACTTCTTCACCCATTAAGTATATGGACTCATCGCGACGCATTTCTTCACTCATCGCTTCGCAAATAGCCTCTCTAAATTGTATCGTTCTCATATTATATGTTGTATGTGTCTAATTTTCGAAAAGCAAAAATAAATATTTTAAATCACTTAAAAGCATAAATCATACTAAATTAATTCAGGATTTACACGCATGATTTTTAGGAGCTTTTTCCGGCTCTACGCTGTATCTTCCTGTGCCTAAAGGCAGCACAGGAAGGATGCCGCTACTATCCGGGCTACGAAAACGTTGTAATTTTAAAAAAATATTATGCACGCATAGTATATTATTCAAATTAATATTTTAAATTTGTAAAAGAAATTAAGAATAATTAAAAATATAGGTATGAAAATATTAGTTTGCATCAGTCACGTTCCTGATACTACATCAAAAATTAACTTTGTAAACGGAGATTCAGAGTTTGACACAAACGGTGTTCAATATGTAATTAACCCAAATGACGAGTTTGGTCTAACACGTGCTATCTGGTTTCAAGAGCAACAAGGTGCTACTGTTACTGTTGTAAATGTAGGAGGTCCTGACACTGAACCTACTTTAAGAAAAGCTTTAGCAATTGGTGCTAACGAAGCTATTCGTGTGAACGCAACACCTACTGACGGATTTTTTGTAGCTAAACAATTAGCCGAAGTAATCAAAAAAGGTGGATACGATATTGTTATTGCAGGTAAAGAATCATTAGATTATAATGGTGGAATGGTACCTGGAATGATCGCTGGAATTTTAGGTTATAATTTCCTAAACTCTTGTACTAACTTAACAGTTGATGGAACTAATGTAAAAGCAGTACGTGAAATTGATGGTGGAAAAGAAACTGTTGCCACTACTTTACCATTAATCATTGGTGGACAAAAAGGACTTGTAGAAGAAAAAGACTTGCGTATTCCAAACATGAGAGGAATTATGACTGCAAGAACAAAAGCTTTAACTATCCTAGAGCCAGTTGACGCTACTGTAAACACAAAAGCAGTTAAGTTTGAAAAACCTGCACCTAAATCAGCTGTGAAACTCGTATCTGCAGATAATTTAGATGAGTTAATTAACTTATTACACAACGAAGCAAAAGTAATTTAGTAATCAGTTTTCAGTCACAGTTTTCAGTTGCTAAACTTTAAACCTTAAACTTTAAACTTTAAACAAAAATAGTATGTCAATATTAATATACGCGGAATACGCAGAAGGAAAATTCAAAAAAGTAGCATTCGAACTAGCTTCTTACGCAAAAAAAGTAGCTGAAACGCTAGGAACAACAGTGACAGCTGTCACTGTTAATGCAAGTGATGTATCTGAATTAGCTAAATACGGTGTAGACAAAGTTCTTAAAGTAAACAATGATAAATTATCTGGTTTTACTGCAAAAGCTTATGCTGATGTTATTAAGCAAGCTGCACAACAAGAAGGTTCAAAACTAGTTTTATTATCTAGCACTACAGATAGTATTTACTTATCATCACTAGTTGCAGTTGCACTTGAGGCTGGATTTGCATCAAACGTGGTAGGTTTACCAGTTTCTACAAGCCCTTTTCAAGTAAAAAGAACGGCTTTTTCAAATAAAGCTTTCAACATTACTCAAATAGATACTGACGTTAAAATTTTAGGCTTAGCCAAAAATTCATACGGAATTTTTGAAAATGCTGTTTCAGCAACCGAAGTAGATTTCAACCCAACAATCGGTGAAAATGATTTTGGAGTTAAAGTAGAATCTGTTGAAAAAGGTTCTGGAAAAGTTTCTATAGCTGATGCTGACATTGTAGTTTCCGCAGGACGTGGACTTAAAGGTCCAGAGAACTGGGGAATGATTGAAGAATTAGCAACAACACTTGGTGCTGCAACAGCTTGTTCTAAACCAGTTTCTGATTTAGGATGGAGACCTCACGGAGAGCACGTAGGACAAACAGGAAAACCGGTAGCCACTAACTTGTATATTGCTATTGGAATTTCAGGTGCTATACAGCATATTGCCGGAATCAACTCTTCTAAAGTTAAAGTAGTTATCAATAGCGATCCTGAAGCGCCTTTCTTTAAAGTTGCTGATTACGGAATTGTAGGTGATGCCTTTGAAATTGTACCTCAATTAATTGAAAAATTCAAAGCCTTTAAAGCGCAAAACTAATAAGGAAAAGAAATCATTACAACATTTTAAATGCTACTTAAATCAAGATATTTGTATCTTTGCTTTTAAGTAGCATTTCTTTTTACAGGAAATGCTAGTTACTTTTAATTAAAAAAAAGTATTTTGTACTTTTCCATCAACACAATTATGAGCTTAGTTAAACTATCTATAAAAGGAATTTCATACAGTCAAACTCAAAATGGAGCCTACGCTTTAATCTTAAACGAGGTTGACGGCGAAAGAAAACTACCCATTGTAATTGGTGCTTTTGAAGCCCAATCAATTGCCATTGCATTAGAAAAAGAAATAAAACCACCACGTCCTTTGACTCATGATTTATTTAAAAATTTTGCAGAACGCTTTGATATTGTAGTAAAACAAGTTATCATTCACAAACTAGTAGATGGAGTTTTCTACTCTAGTATTATTTGTGAAAGAGACAAAATTGAGGAGATCATTGACGCTCGAACTTCAGATGCTATAGCACTGGCTCTGCGTTTTAAAGCTCCTATTTTTACCTATAAAAACATATTAGACAAAGCTGGAATTTTCCTAAAAACAAATCCTCTTGATCCCAACAAAGACAATCAAGACCTAGATGATGTATTATCAAATCCAGAAACTTTTGGTCATGAAGACGAATCAAATCAAGCAGGAAACACCTATTCTAAGCACACTTTGCCAGAGCTCCATGATTTATTAGATCAAGCTGTAACAAATGAAGATTACGAAAAAGCGGCTAAAATACGTGATGAAATTTCAAAAAGATAACACAAGAAATTCATAAAGGATACTAATTATTTAGAATTGGCAATACTAAAACAGTACAACATTTATTTGAAAACTGTTTTATTAAATCCTATATTTGATTGCAATTACCTATAAATCAAACTATGAAAACAAAACTTGCCTTACTCCTACTTGTATTAGGATGCAGTACTGATGCTTTTTGCCAAGACATCTATTTGCATTGTGGAAAAGTATTAAACACCTTAACTGGAAAAGAACTGGTAAACCACACCGTAATTGTTTCCAAAAATAAAATTATAAAGATTCAGGAAGGTTTTGTATCGAAATCTCAACCAAATGATATTGAAATAGATCTTAAGAAAAAGTACGTTTTACCAGGCTTAATTGACCTTCACGTTCATATAGAGGGCGAACACGATACTAAAAGCTATATGTCTAAGTATCTGGAAAACGAAGCAGATATTGCTTTTCAAGCTGTTCGATGTGCCGAGGTAACCTTACTTTCAGGGTTTACAACAGTACGAGACTTGGGCGGTACAGGTGTAAATATTTCTATTAGAAACGCCATCAACAAAGGTATTGTAAAAGGTCCACGTATTTTTACTGCAGGTAAATCTATAGCTACCACTGGCGGTCATGCTGACCCAACAAACGGTAGTAATCGTAAACTTGTAGGTGATCCTGGACCACATGAAGGAGTAATAAACTCACCCGAGGAAGCCGTAAAAGCAGTAAGAGAACGTTATAAAGAAGGTGCCGATGTAATTAAAATAACTGCAACTGGCGGTGTATTAAGCGTGGCAAAAAGCGGAAAAAATCCTCAATTTACTTTAGAAGAAATAAAAGCAATAACATCAACAGCTAAGGATTACAACATGCTCACTGCTGCACATGCTCATGGTGACGAAGGTATGCAAAGAGCAATCATTGGCGGAATAAAAACCATTGAACACGGTACTTTTATGAGTGAGGAAACCATGGAGTTGATGAAAAAATACGATACCTACCTTGTCCCTACCCTAACTGCAGGTAAAGAAGTAGAGAAAAACGCAGAAGTGAATGGATACTATCCTGAAATTGTAGTACCTAAAGCAAGAGAAGTAGGTCCGCAACTGAAAGCAACTTTTGCCAAAGCATATAAAAAAGGAGTGAAAATTGCATTTGGTACTGATGCAGGTGTTTTTACACACGGAAATAATGCAAAAGAATTTGGTTATATGGTAGAAGCCGGAATGCCCGCGCTAGAAACAATACAAGCAGCCACAATTACAAATGCATTCTTATTAGGAATAGCTGATACTGTAGGTCAAATAAAAGAAAATTTTCTTGCAGATATCATTGCTGTTGATGAAAGTCCTATTACAACAATAAAAACACTTGAAAAAATAGTTTTTGTAATGAAAGACGGTAAAATCTACAAAAACTAACGTTTTGAAAAACTAAACATGAAACAATATTTAGACTTAGTACAACACGTTATGGAAAACGGTTGTCAAAAAGGAGATCGAACAGGAACGGGCACAAAAAGTGTTTTTGGCTATCAAATGCGTTTTGACTTAAACGAAGGTTTCCCAATGGTAACTACTAAAAAACTGCATCTAAAATCAATTATTTATGAATTGTTATGGTTTTTAAAAGGAGATACTAATATAAAATACCTTCAAGAAAACGGAGTTAAAATTTGGGATGCCTGGGCAGATGCCAATGGTGATTTAGGGCCTGTTTATGGAAGACAATGGCGCAACTGGAATAACGAAGAAATTGATCAAATTTCAGATTTGATACAAGAATTAAAAACCAATCCTAACAGCAGGAGATTGCTTGTGTCAGCATGGAATCCTTCTGTATTGCCAGATACAACAAAATCATTTGAAGAAAATGTTGCTAATAACAAAGCTGCCTTACCGCCGTGTCATGCTTTTTTTCAATTTTATGTAGCGGATGGTAAGCTATCCTGCCAACTATACCAGCGCAGTGCCGATATTTTCCTTGGTGTGCCGTTTAATATTGCTTCTTATGCATTGCTAACCATGATGGTTGCACAAGTTTGCAACTTACAATTAGGCGAATTTATTCACACTTTTGGCGATGCTCACATTTACAACAATCATTTTGAACAACTAGAACTGCAATTAACCCGAAGCCCAAGACCTTTACCAAAAATGATCTTAAACCCAGAAATAAAAGACATTTTTGCATTTGAATTTAAAGATTTTACTCTAGAAGGATATGATCCTCATGACAGTATAAAAGGAAGTGTTGCAGTATAATAAAAACAGTGTTATAGTTTAAACAACTACAACACTGTTTTCATTTCCAGCAAATGCATTCCATCGGTAGGAGTCAGCTTCAGGTTCATTGACGTAGTTTCCGTCTACTAGATACTTGAATTCGTAATCTGCATTTTTATCCAAATCAAAAACCCCCTTAAAAGTACCGTTCTTTAATTTACTTAATGCACCAACTGAAGGATCCCAATTATTAAAATCACCTACAACGGCCACTTGTTGAGCTGTTTTAGCAGGAAAAGAAAAAGTAACTTTACAGACAGGTTTAGCTTTGATAAATTGTTTCTTAACTGACATAACTATTTCATTTATAGATTTATACAACAAAGTAACTAAAAATCAACCAAGATACAAACGCTCATTGAT
>NZ_MTCA01000046.1:0-19879 GCF_002150205.1 Flavobacterium sp. FPG59
ATCCAAGTTCTAGCATTTACAAACGCTTCTAACCAAGGTGAAACTTCATCTTTTTGATCTCTGTCTGAATAATTAGCCCAGTTCCAAGGAAAAGTAGAACGTTCTATGTGTGGCATCATTACTAAATGTCTTCCAGTGGTGTCGCACATCATGGCTGTGTTGTAGTCTGATCCATTTGGATTAGCCGGATAACCTTCATACCCATATTTGGCTACGATATTATAGTTTTCTTCTGCCATTGGTAAGTTGAATTTTCCTTCACCATGTGAAATCCAAACGCCTAAAGTAGCACCTTCTAAACTTGATAACATCACAGAATTATTCTTCTGAATTTTTACAGAAGTAAAGCCGCTTTCATGTTTGTGCGAATCGTTATGTTTCATTTTTCCATGAACTTCGTGCTCTGGATTAATTAATTCCAATTCCATCATTAACTGACAACCATTACAAATTCCAACAGAAAGCGTATCTTCTCTTTTGAAGAAGTTTTTCAAGGCCGTATTCGCTTTTTCATTATATAAAAACGCACCAGCCCAACCTTTTGCGGAACCTAAAACATCCGAATTCGAAAATCCACCTACAGCTCCAATAAATTGAATATCTTCCAAGGTTTCTCTTCCCGAAATTAAATCGGTCATGTGAACGTCTTTTACATCAAAACCTGCTAAATACATCGCATTCGCCATTTCTCGTTCCGAATTACTTCCTTTTTCACGTATAATTGCTGCTTTTGGTCGGTTAGTGTTTGAAACTATTGGTAATTTTCCATCAAAATGTGATGGGAACGTAAATTGTAAAGGTTGATTGGCGAAATTTTCAAAACGCTCTAATGACTTACCGTTTTTTGTTTGTTTTTGATCTAACAAGAAAGACGTTTCAAACCAAATTTCTCTATATTTTGAAACATTAAATTCAAATTTGTCATTGAAGTTTGATATTGATATTGAATTTGAATTCGTAACGGTTCCAATATTGAAAATTTCAATTCCGTTAGCTTCAAAAATCGCTTCTACTTCTGTGTCAGCTTGGAAAACAATGGCGATATTTTCAGAAAATAATAATTTAGTAGAATCCTTTTCATTGATAGAAGTTAAGTCGAAATTCGCACCTAAATTCACATCAGCGAAACACATTTCTAATAAAGTTGTGATTAGTCCACCACTTCCAATATCATGACCAGCTTTGATTTTTCTATCTTTAATTAAATCTTGTAAGGTATTAAATGCTTTTTTGAAGAAAGCTGCATTTTTGATAGTTGGCGTTTCATTTCCTACTTTATTTTGTGTTTGATTGAATGAAGAACCTCCTAATTTAAAACTATCTTGAGATAAATTTAAGTAGTAAATGTTTCCACCATTTCGTTGTAAAACAGGTTCAACTACTTTTGTAATATTCGAACAATTTCCAGCTGCTGAAATAATCACCGTTCCTGGTGCAATTACTTCATCATTCGGATATTTTTGTTTCATCGAAAGCGAATCTTTTCCGGTTGGAATATTGATTCCTAATTCGATAGCAAAATCTGAACAAGCTTGAACCGCTTCATATAAACGAGCATCTTCACCTTCATTTTTACAAGCCCACATCCAGTTTGCCGATAAAGAAACGGAATCTAAATTATCTTTTAACGGCGCCCAAACTAAGTTAGAAAGCGATTCTGCAATAGCATTTCTTGTACCAGCAACTGGATCAATCAAAGACGAAATAGGAGCGTGGCCAATGGAAGTGGCAATTCCTTCTTTTCCTTTGAAGTCTAAAGCCATTACACCAACATTATTTAAAGGCAATTGTAACGGTCCAGCACATTGTTGTTTGGCTACTTTTCCACCTACACAACGGTCAACTTTGTTTGTTAACCAATCTTTACAAGCTACAGCTTCAAGTTGTAAAACTTGCTCTAAATAGGTTGGAATTTCGTTTGAGTTATATTCCGAATTACTATAATTTCTAGTAATAGTTTGGTCTGTCATGATGGTTTTTGGTGAACTTCCGAAAAAGTCTTCCAAAGCATAATCCATAGGTTTTAAACCTGTAGATTTCGATTCGAATGTAAATCTATGATCATTACTAACTACACCTACTTCATACATTGGGGAACGTTCTCTATCGGCAATTCTTTGTAAGATGTCCATGTCTTTCTCACCAATCACTAATCCCATTCTTTCTTGAGATTCGTTTCCGATGATTTCTTTAGCAGAAAGCGTTGGATCTCCAACTGGTAATTTATCTAAATCGATTAATCCACCTGTTTCTTCTACTAATTCAGATAAACAATTTAAATGTCCACCCGCACCATGATCGTGAATAGAAACAATTGGATTGTGATCACTTTCCACTAAACCACGAATGGCATTTGCAGCACGTTTTTGCATTTCCGGATTAGAACGTTGAATGGCGTTTAATTCAATTCCTGAACCAAAAGCTCCAGTATCAGCTGAGGAAACCGCAGCTCCACCCATTCCAATTCTATAATTTTCTCCACCAAGAATAACAATTTTATCACCTTCTTGTGGTTTCTTTTTAATTGCTTGATCTAATTTTCCGTACCCAATTCCACCCGCTTGCATGATTACTTTATCGTAACCAATTTTGCGATTTTCTTCTTCGTGTTCGAAAGTTAAAACTGAACCAGTAATTAATGGTTGTCCAAATTTATTTCCAAAATCCGAAGCTCCATTTGAGGCTTTAATTAAAATATCCATTGGTGTTTGATACAACCAAGGACGTTCTTCCATGGCGCCTTCATACTTGCGATTGTTGGTCAATCTTGAATAAGAAGTCATATAAACTGCCGTTCCAGCTAAAGGTAACGATCCTTGTCCACCAGCCAATCGGTCACGAATTTCTCCACCAGAACCTGTTGCAGCTCCGTTAAAAGGTTCAACAGTTGTAGGGAAATTATGTGTTTCGGCTTTTAAAGAAAGTACCGATTCAAATTCTTTTTCTTCGTAAAAATCGGGTTTGTCTGCGCTTTTTGGTGCGAATTGAGTCACTTTCGGACCTTTAACAAAAGCCACATTATCTTTATATGCTGAAACGATATCGTTAGGGTTTTCTTGAGATGTTTTTTTGATTAACTTAAATAGGGAAGTTGGTTTTTCTTCGCCATCTACCACAAAAGTTCCATTGAAAATTTTATGACGACAGTGTTCTGAATTGGCTTGTGAGAAAGCAAAAATTTCAGAATCCGTTAATTTTCTTCCTAGTTTAGAAACTAAATTATTTAAGTATTCTACTTCTTCTGCACTTAAAGCTAAACCTTCTTGTTTGTTATAGGCATCAATATCCTCAATTTCTAAAATAGCTTCTGGTTGAATATTGATTGAGAAAATGTCTTGATGTAATTCCGTGTATTTTTGAAGTAACATTGGATCAAAATCAGTGAATTCAGCAGTTACTTTTTCGAATTCTTCAATTCTAATAATTCCAGAAACCCCCATGTTTTCGGTGATTTCCACTGCGTTGGTACTCCATGGCGTAACCATAGCGGCACGTGGTCCAACAAAAAAATCCGTAAGTACGGATTTTTCTAGGATATGTGCGTCGGCAAAAAGCCAATTGAGTTTTGAAATGTCTTGAGCTGAGATTTCGTTTTGCGTTTGTACGGCAAAAACGGTTTTACTTTGGTTTTCAAAGAAATGAATCATTGTTGTGTAGTTTGTTGTATTGCTGTGCAAATTTAAGCAATTAAGATTAAATTCTAAGCATAAAAAAAGCGGCAATTTTGCCGCTTTTAGTATTATTGAATAATGAGTTTTTTTACAATTTCGTTTGAGTCAATTTGTAATCGTACGAGATAAGTTCCTGGTGTGCTATTTGGAATCGTTATTTCAGATTGAGTAGTGTTTTCTAAGCTGTATGTTTTTTGACCAAGAATAGAATACACTTCAATGGAATAAATAGTATTAGCATTGGTTACACTAAATGTGCCTCGTGATGGATTCGGATATATCTCTACCGTATTTGTTGCTGTATTGATGCTATTTTTTGGAGTTTTACTTGTAGTTCTACTGCCTAAGTTAGAGCAGGTGTCTAATGCAAAGACATCCCATTGAGTAGCTTTGTTAAAAGTTGTTGAAGGCGCTGTTACAGTTGCTTTTCTGCGGATGGTTTCATCTATAGAGAAATTGGCAGTTCCACCATTAAAAGTTCCAATGATATCAATAAGAACACCATTTTTAAACAAACCTACAGCGTCATTTCCGTTAAAAGTCATTTCGGTTGCAGATGTAGATAAGTTAGCTGAACCAGTAGGATAACAACTAGAAGCCATTAGGCTATTTACGATAGTGTATTTTCCACCGCTGCTGATAGTTCCTGACAGAGCCAAACCAGCACTCCACGCTCCAGCGCCGTTCGTTTGTCTTCTAATGCTGTATGCTGAAAGGTTAATGGCAGCACTCGTTTTATTGGCAATTTCTAAAGCTTTGTTATTGGATGATCCTTCAATATATTCAGAGAACATTAACTCAGTTGAAGTACTGTTTGAATTGGTAACAACAGTTAAAGCATTACTAGTTGCCGATAAGTTTCCGACTGCATCTCTAGCTCTTACAGTAAAAGTGTAACTAGTAGCTGCTGTTAAGCTACTAACCACCGTGTTTAGCGTTGTTACTGTGGTTCTTAAAACACCATTAACATATACATTATAACCTGTTACTCCTACGTTATCAGTTGAGGCATTCCAAGCCAAAGTAACTGAAGTTGTGGTTTTAGCTGTTGATGTTAGCGATGTTGGTGTGCTAGGAGCAGTTGTATCGGTTGTACCGCCACCAGTAGTTCCGCCCCAAATAGCGTTAACATAAGACGGATTGTCTATAAAGGGATTTCTATTACCTTGGCGAGCATAAATAGCATTGTTTCTCTCAATTTCTCTTGAACTAACAGGATCATTAGCATGCCAAGAAAGAAGAACGTTCAAGAAAGCAGTTGTAAATACTTGATTGCTACTTCCATTAAACATAGCGTAAGGATATCCAGCTACCGTATTTTCATAACGAGTAGCAAAGTAAAAATACATTCTAGCAATATCTCCTTTAAATGCTGCTGCAGGTTCAAAAACAGTTCCTGTAAATCCTGAAACAGCACTTGTACCAAGTTTACTTCCGTTAAGTGTAGTTGTTGATGCTGTTGCAACGTTACCATGCGGAAAACTTGAACGTAAGCCATTTACTTTTCCATCAGTTGGTGGGATAAAATGCGCATCAGAAACCATAGGTGCTGCAGAGTTAAATGTAGATTGTGGAATTATGTGCTCTCTATTGTAGCAATCACCTTCTACAGCATACGTTCCGCACTGGTTAGTTGTTAGCGTATAATTGTAAGGATCTGGTCCGTTTTGAATTTCAGAATACAAATCGAAAATAGTGTTGTCATTTTCATTTTGACGATCTCTGTCAGACGTAGCGTAGGTTGTCCATAATCCAGAGTAACCTTGATCAGTATGACCTTTAATAATGTTGTAAAGCTGTGTTTTCAGGGTGTAGCCAGAACCTGTTGCCGTGCTATAGTAACCGCTAGGAGCTTGCGCAGACATAACCGTTATAAAGAAGAATAATAATACAGAGTAGATGTGCTTCATAAAAGTGTTTTAAAGTAGTTTGATTTGCGTTTGTTATAAATACCTTACAAGTTGTTTATGAGATGTTTAAGGCGGTGCAAAATTATAATTTAAAACTATTGTAATGTTAAGTAATTGTAAAGAAATTTAATAGTTTGATAGAATAATAAATAAATAATTGTCAAAAGTAAATTCAATCTTACTTTAATGTGCGAATTTTGTATTTTCAATCTGCTAGGTTGTTTTATTGTTTCTTTTTAGAATTTATTCTAAAAGTATATTTCTTACAGACTCTGTTTTTTATATGTTATACGACATTATATTAATATTTTAAATCTTGTTAAATTAAAAATGTGGATATAAAAAAAGCGGCACTCAGTGCCGCTTGGTATCTTCTTGATTGCTCTTAATTTACAATCAATTTTTTTGTAAATGTTTTGTTTGAAGAAGTAATTTTAACAATGTAAATTCCTCTTTCGAGGCCATTTAAAAGAGCTGTATTGTTGTTGTCATAGTGCTCTTCAAATACTTTTTGACCTATTACTGAAAATACTTGTACCGTGTATTTATCATCAGCATTAGGGAAATTGATTTTTACAATTCCGTTCGATGGATTTGGATATAAAATAATTCCGTTACTTTCAAAATCTTCGCTTGATAATGTTGTTACTGTGTGAGTACCGATTCCGTCACACGTATTGCTTGCGAAAGAATCCCACTCTGCGGTTTTATCAAAAGTGGTATTAGGAGCAGTGATGCTTGGTTTTCTGCGTAGGGTAACATTTTCACCAAATTTTGCGGTACCACCATTAAAAGTTCCAATAATATCAATTAATACTCCGTTTTTGAATAATCCCATAGGATCATCACCGTTAAAGGCTTCTTGTGTAGATGATAAATTAGCGTTAGCTACGGGATAACATGCTGTTGCCATTTGTGGATCAACTAAAACAAATACTGAACCCGAGTTTAAGGTCCCTGTTAAATTTAATCCTGTTGTCCATGCTCCAGCTCCGTTTGATTGTTTACGAATAGAATATCCAGTTAAATCAACTACAGCTCCTGTAAAGTTGGCAATTTCTAATGCTTTGTTAAAACTACTTCCTTCAACGTACTCAGAAAAGAAAAGTTCTGTTGCTCCTGCACCGCCTGTTGGTGCAGCAGTAGTTGTACCTGTTACTGATCCACTTGCCGCAGATGAGTTTCTAGCATCATCTCTTGCTATGATATAAAAAACATAACCAGTTGATGGTAATAAGCCTGTTACTGTAGTTGTTAATCCTGTAGTATTAGTTTTTAATGAACCATTCAAATAAATATCATATCCTGTTACAGCAACATTGTCTGTGGCTGCAGACCAAGTTAAGGTTATTGTATTTGAAGTGGTAGTGGTTACAGTTAAATTGGTTGGAGCTGTTGGCGCCTGTGTATCTGCAGGCTCTGTTGTCCAAACTGCAGCCACATAACTCGGATTATCTATAAAAGGATTACGGTTGTTTTGACGTGCGTAAATAGCATTGTTTCTTTCAATTTCACGAGGACTTACTGGATCTAGATTGTGCCAAGAAATAAGTTGTGCTAAGAAAGCATCTGTAAATACTTTTCCAGTTGAGTTATTAAACATTGGAAAGTTATAACCAGCAACTGTATTTTCATAACGTGTAACAAAATAGAAATACATACGTGCAATATCTCCTTTGAATTCATCAATAGGTTCAAATACTAGTCCGCTGTATCCTGAAATTGAACCTGTGCCTAGTTTACTTCCGTTCAAAGTTGTTTCTGAAGCAACCGTAACATTAGCATGAGGGTAATTGGAACGTATACCATTTACTTTTCCATCTGTTGGAGTAATAAAATGTGCATCAGATACCATAGGCGACTGTTCGTTGAATACCGATTGTGGTATAATATGTTCTCTGTTATAGCAATCTCCTTCTTTGGTGTAATTTCCACATCTTTGTGTTGATGCAATGCTATATGTATAAGGGTCATTTCCTGCAGGGTTTTCTGAGTACATGTCTAATACTGTTCCGTCTTTTTCAAAAAAATTATCTATATCAGATGTAGAATAAGTTACATATAATTCTCCATATGATAATGTAGTATGCCCTTTAATGATGTTATGTAACTGTGTTTTGAGGGTGTACCCTGATCCGGTAGCAGTGCTGTAGTATCCTGCAGGTGCTTGTGCAAATCCTAATGCGCATAGCATTATAAATAATAAAGTGTAATTTTGTTTCATAGTGTTAAAAAGTGTGGTATGTGTTTTTGATTTTGAAAATTTTGCCAAAACTACTATTTATTTTCTAAATATCGGGTTATGAAATGTTTATTAAAGTAATAGTTTATTGGGTATGTAGGAAATATTTTTTTTAGGTGTTTATTTCGGGAAAACTTTGTTTTGAAATGCTCCTAAATCTGGCGGAAGTGTTCGCGTATTACCAATAATATCTTGATTTATAAGATAAGAAGTATTTCCTTTGGCATAAGCCGCCGAAGTATCATCAATATTCAATTTGTTTTTTGATACGCTCAAAAATTTAGGGTCCTTATTGAGTAGTATGGCTTTGTAATGTAAAAGATCAGTCTCAAATTGATACAAAGGATTCGTGCTTACATTAGCAGAGCGGTTATCAAACTTAATCAAGCAGTTGTTAAATTGGTATTCAAATGCAGCTGTTGTTTTTTTACTCAATGTCATTTCAGTTGCATACGATCCGTAAATAATACAATTATTAAATTGAGCTTTCGCAAGGTCTTTTTCCTCTGGAACAGCACCCGTAATAAAATTGCTTACAATCAAAGCTTGTTGCTGTGAACTATTCCAGTTGTTGTTAAAAGTACTATGTGTAAAAGTGTAACTACCTCCATAAGTACAAGCTAGGGTTGCTTGTCCTGCTGCATTTATTACAATGTTTTGACCTTCAATTTTTGCGGTCTGCGCCAATATTCCGTAGTTGCTGCTGTTGTAAATTTGGGTATTCTTAATTTGAACTGTGGATCCGTCATTGTTTTGAATCAACAAACCTATGCTGGCATTTTTTATAGTTAAGTTTTCAAAGCTGTTGTTGGTGCTGCCGCTGCTAAGCCACACAGTTCCCCATTGTCCAGGTACATCTTCGAAAGCGGGTTCTAATCGGTCGCCTTCAAAAATAACTTCGTTTTCCATTTTTGGAGTTAATGATTGTTTTCCTTTGACTTGAATAGATCCTTTATTTGCCACTACAATCCCCGAATTTGCATGAAAATAAACACGGGTGCCAGCTTCAAAAATGGCTGTCTTTTCTGGAGGCACTGCGGCGTAACCATAAATTACGTAGGGTTTTGTTTTGGTGAAAACCAATTCGTTGCCATGTACAGGATCATTTTCGTTGAGGTAAAAACCATTTATTTTTTGGTCACCCACAGGAAGTGTTTCGGTTGTTCCATCAGCAAAGCGTTCGGGATATAAAAAAATAGCATCTTGAACAAGCGTAACTAGTTCCACGTTTTGTTGATTACTTCCACTGTCAAATTCAATTTGATCAGTATATAAAAACGTATCCGAACTGACATCAGTAATCGCTGCGGTAGTTTCTATGAATACAAATAAGCTGTCGCGCGCAAGTATGGGAACATTATTAAAAATTTTCCCATTGTTTCCTTGTAAACCGTCAACTGTCATTCGGTATTTTGAATTCAAACCTTTACCAAGTTTTATGGTAGGTATTGAAATATCATTTTTACTTCGGTTATATACCTTTAGCATGTAGGTGCTTGAGCTAATATTTGAAAAAACAGTATCCAGATAAACGGTATCTTTTGAAAATTTTAAATCACCAGTACTCGCTACTGTTTCAAAATCAGATCGGCAAGAACTGAAAGCAATTGTTAGTACACCAAGTAGGATAAGTATTTTGAAACGCATGGTAATTTTTTTGTAAAAATAACAAAAATCTATTTTGTAAAACATATTAACAATTGTATTTGCATAATGCTATTGTTACTTTATTTATTTTTACATTTTTAAACCAACAATTATGACTTTCGATAAAGAGAAAATTTTAAACTACTGCAATCATGTTTCTAAAAACACTTTAATGCAAACGTTGCAGATTGAGTATGTGGATGCTGGTGAAGATTTCTTAGTAGCTACCATGCCAGTTAATGCTACTGTTCATCAGCCTATGGGATTGTTGCATGGAGGTGCATCTGTAGCATTAGCTGAAAGTGTAGGTAGTGCTGCATCTATGATTTATGTTAATTCGGATGTTAGCGAAGTACGCGGAATTGAAATATCTGCCAATCATCTTAAAGCTAAAAGAGAGGGAATTGTTACCGCAACAGCCCGAATCATTCACCGCGGAAAGAGCATTCACTTGTGGGAGATTAAAATTACAGATGAAAATAACGCTCTTATTTCACTTTGTAAATTAACTAATATGGTGCTTCCTAAACGTAAAACTACCGATAAGTAATGGAGGAAATGATCCAGAAAGTACAAGATCATTTGCTTGACAAGCTGCCCTTTGTTTTGTACCGGAAACCCAATCAAAAAGAAATTACGGGTTATTTACAACTAGAGGATACTTTATTTTCTATTAATGATTTTACTGAAAAAGGATTCATTATTTCTTCATTTGATGGATTAAATACGTACTATATCCCTGAAGAAAAAGCCGAAAAATTCCAATGGAAGTACCAAGAATCATTTATTCAAAAGGAAGAAAAAAGCCTTCTTTTTTTTGAAAGCAAAGATGAAGAAGTATTTGTAAGCTTGGTTAGTAAAGGGGTTCAAGCTATTAATAATAAGGAGTTTGAAAAAGTAGTATTGTCTCGAAATGAAATTGTAGCTGTAGGAAATAAAAGTGTATTTGAGATTTATGAATCCTTGGTATATAGTTATCCTACCGCTTTTGTCTATTGTTTTTATCACCCAAAAATAGGCACTTGGCTGGGTGCTACACCAGAATTACTTCTAAATGTAAAAGAGGATGTTTTAAAAACCATTTCGCTGGCAGGAACTCAAAAAGATGTAGGTACTCCAGCTGTTTATTGGCAAAACAAAGAAATTGAGGAGCAGCAATTTGTGACTGATTTTATTGTTTCAAAATTGAAGAACGAGTTGGAATCAGTTTCAGTGTCTAAACCCTACAGTTATCAAGCGGGTTCTTTGTGGCATATTAGGACAGATATCTCAGGTAGAATTACACCCGAAACATCTTTTAAGAAGATAATTCAAGTCTTGCATCCTACACCAGCTGTATGTGGCTTACCAAAGGAAAGTGCCAAAAAATTTATTATTGAAAACGAAAATTACGATAGGGAATTTTATACGGGTTTTTTAGGTGAGTTGAATTGTGATGTGGATAGCGGTCAACAAAACGCTGATTTATATGTAAATCTGAGATGCATGCAAATTAAAGCTAATGAACAGGATATGGTAATTAAACAGAGTTTAAAACAAGTACATTTGTATATGGGTTGCGGTGTAACAAAAGACAGTATTCCTGAAAAAGAGTGGGAGGAAAGTGTTAATAAATCCATGACCATGAAAAAAGTGTTGTAATCATTATCATATCAATTAATAATAATAAAGTATGAAGCTAGACATATTAGCCTTT
Source organism: Flavobacterium sp. FPG59 (assembly GCF_002150205.1). Taxonomy (NCBI): domain Bacteria; kingdom Pseudomonadati; phylum Bacteroidota; class Flavobacteriia; order Flavobacteriales; family Flavobacteriaceae; genus Flavobacterium; species Flavobacterium sp. FPG59. Next base: position 11,167 of record NZ_MTCA01000046.1, read on the forward strand.
GGCGCTCATCCAGATGATGTAGAGTTAGGATGTGCAGGAACTATTTTAAAAGAGATTTCACTGGGTAAAAAAGTAGGTATTGTTGACTTAACTCGTGGAGAGTTAGGTACGCGTGGCTCTGCAAGTATTAGAGATCAAGAAGCTGCTGCTGCTGCAAAAATACTAGGCGTAACTGTACGAGAAAACTTGGGGATGCGTGATGGTTTTTTTGTAAATGACGAAACACACCAACTAGAGGTAATTAAGATGATTCGGAAATACAAACCTGAAATAGTGTTGTGTAATGCTGTAGACGACCGCCATATTGATCATGCTAAAGGAAGTAAGCTGGTGTCTGATGCTTGTTTTTTATCTGGGTTAGTTAAAATTGAAACCACTCTAGATGGAGAAGTGCAAACGGCTTGGCGCCCAAAATTGGTATATCATTACATTCAATGGAAAAATAGTATTCCGGATTTTGTGGTGGATATTACAGGTTTTACAGATTTAAAAGTTGCATCTATATTGGCCTATGGTTCTCAATTTTACGATCCTAATTCAACAGAACCAGAGTCGCCAATATCAAGTAAAAACTTCCTAGAAAGTTTAAATTACCGTTCTAGGGATTTAGGAAGGCTCACAGGTGTAGATCATGCTGAAGGTTTTACGGTAGAAAGATATTTGGCTGTCAATAGTTTAGGTGATTTGATCTAAAAATGTTGTAAATTTTTTTAAAAAAGTTTTAAAAAACGTTTGCAAAAGTAAACTTTAGTTGTATCTTTGCCACCGCTAAGCAAATGGTGGTTGTAGCTCAGCTGGTTAGAGCATCGGTTTGTGGTACCGAGGGTCGCCGGTTCGAACCCGGTCATCCACCCAAAAAAGCAAAAGCCTCGAAGAAATTCGAGGCTTTTTTTGTATCTATAATTCAACAAGCTTTGGTGCGTTTTGGAAAGATTATAAAGCCTATTTTTTTGATGTCTTGATGTGTTGCGTCGTTTGTTTTTTTAATGGCTTAAATCAGGAATTAAACCGCATTTAGTATTTCTGAATAGTTAAGCTTGCTTTGGAAGAAAAGCAAGCTGTTTTATAAATGCTTAGGAAGTACGGTGTATACAGCTAGATTGCTTTGTGTTTTGAAAAAAAATACGCCTCAAAATAATTTGAGGCGTATTTTTTTTGCACAAGGGATAGTAGTGAAAATCCTCCCGATTTTTTTCGGGAGATTGTAACGTATAGCCCGACCTTGCTGTAACGCTAGTGAAAGCAAGGATGTGTCCTAGAGATTATTATTTTTTATCTACTACGGGTCTGTTTTCTCTATTTGCAAGTTCCCATGCTATTGCAAATGCATATTGAGCTCTTTTAGTAAGTGCATCATATTCAATTTTGTCAGGACTATCTGTAGGTTGGTGGTAATCTGCGTGTACTCCATTAAATAAGAAAACGGAAGGGATTCCAAATTTTGCAAAATTATAATGATCAGAACGCTCGTAAAAATGATTAGGATCTTTAGGGTCGTTGTATTTATAATCTAAATTTAGGTTTGTGTATTTAGTATTTGCGGCAGCGCAAATGTTGTCTAAATCTGTCGAAAGTCGGTTTGCTCCAATAACATACACATAATTATTGCTGTCTGCGTGTTCCTTATCTCTACGGCCAATCATGTCTATATTGATGTTGGCAATAGTATTTGCAATAGGGAAAAGTGGATTTTCGGAGTAGTATCTTGATCCATGCAAGCCGTGTTCTTCGCCAGTAACATGTAAGAACATAATAGAGCGTTTAGGACCGTGGCCGTCTTTTTTTGCTTTTTGAAAGGCTTGAGCAATTTCAAGTAATGCTACAGTTCCAGAACCATCATCATCGGCACCATTGTAAATTTCTCCGTTTTTTGTACCTACGTGGTCGTAATGTGCAGATATGACCAATACTTCATTTGGTTTCTCTGAACCTTCAATGTAGGCCCAAATGTTTTCAGAGTCTGGTAGGTTTTCATTGTATTGCGCGTTCAAGAAAGCAGCTGGAACTTTTTGATAAAAATCTGTTGCTCCTTTTGGATAACCAATTTTATTTTTTTTATACTGATCAATAAGGTAATTACCTGCTTTTTTTTGACCAGTAGAGCCTGTTTCTCGACCTTCCATTTCATCTGAAGCTACAATGTACAAATGAGTTTTTAGCTCCTTTTCGGTTATGGTTTTTAAATAAGTGGTGGGCTCCACGGGCGTGGTAATGTTTTGCTGACTGGAGCAACTAAGTGTAAAAGTGGTAATGATACCAAGAATAGCAATTTTTTTCATTTTAATGTTAATTATAAAGTATACATAGCAATAAAGTCATTATAAAAATGACGTGCACGAAGTTACTGTAAAATAACAAATACTTTTTTGATAAATTAGTGAAGCAATTAAATTATTTACGTCTAGAGAGTTTATGGAATTTTTTTTCTACCAAGTTACAATAGTGGTAGATTTGGTTTTGAAAAACATTTTGGGCATAAAAAAACAGTGTGAATTCCGATTTTTACATACATTCTAAATGTAAAATTCGGAATTTATACTGTCATTACTTTTTCTAGCTATTATTTCAATACGTCTTTTAAGAAAACGTTCATTCGCTCCCAAGAGCGCTTATCTGCTTTTTCATTGTAAGCAGCTCCTTTTGAATTGTCATTACCAGCTTCAGGATCTGAAAAGGCGTGAACCGAATCAGCGTAGTAGATCATTTCCCAATCTGCTTTTGCAGTTCTCATTTCTTGTTGAAAAGCAGCTACCTCAGAGACTGGGACATAAGGATCATCAGCACCATGAAGTACTAGGACTCTTGTTTTGATAGGAGTACTGGTCCTAGCAGCATCGCGACCTAAGCCACCGTGAAACGAAACAACACCTTGAAATTTCATTCCAGCTCTGGCAGCTTCAAGAACGCCTGTACCTCCAAAACAGTACCCTATAACAACAATATTATCAGGATTTGCACCTGCTTTTACTAATTGGTCTAGTGCTAACTGAATGCGTCTTTGATAATCGCCTACATTGTTTTTGTAAAAACCAGCTTGTTTTCCTGCTTCTTCAGTATTCTTAGGATAATTGCCTTCACCGTAAATATCAGCAACAAAGGAGTAGTAGCCCATTTTTGATAATTTTTCAGCAGATTGTTTGGCATGGGTATCAATACCTTTCCAAGCAGGTAGGATTAAAACTCCTGGTTTTGTTTTTGTTGCTTTTTGAGGTGCAACCGCAAGGCCATTTAGTTTTTGAGCACCATCAGTATACGCTACGGGCTTTAATTGAGCCTGAGCACCAGTGGAACTTAGTAGTACGCCAATAAGGGCTAAAAAAATATTTTTCATAGTAGTATTTATTAAGGTTAGCAAATTTCTGATTTAATTATGCTAGTCTGCTTTATCTAATATCCTATTATCTTATATCTGTATTTTAAAATCTTATAGTAGTTAATCTAGGGCTTATTCCCCAGGATGATACGTTTTTTCAGCATGCTTCAATACGTCTTCTTTGTAAAACAAAACATCCTTGAATTGTCCCTCTTGATATCTTTTGGCTTGATCAAAAAAATGTTTCGAGTTAGGATTGCCGCTATTTCCTCCTGCAAGTAATGATTTTGCTTTGATTTTTGTGCCAAATTCGACCGCACATACAAAACTATTGCCGTTGCTACCATAACGTTTTTGGGTATCTTTTTGACAACTACTTTTGAATGCTGGTAAGCTCCCCCAAACTGCAGGTCCAAAACCAATAGGCAAACTTTCTTGCTCATCATCATAGTCTAATGCTATAGCGCCAGAGGTTCTTTGAAAACGGTTGATCTGTCCCCAATGGATTTCCCAAGAACCAAATTTAGTTTTTAATTCATTAAGAACTTTTTGTAATGGCGGTAGCAAATCATTTGGTTGTGCGTTTTTTAAAAATTGAATAGTGTTTTGCACCTGATCTAATTCACCTTCGTTAGTATATACTTTTTGAATTATAGGTTCTAATTGATAAGCCCATTCTACGGCAAGTGTTGTTGCTACTGAATTTTCATGAGCATAATAATTCCAATTTTTCAAAACAGTTATGGGTGCAATGAGTTCTTTATAAAGAGGTGTATTAGTATTAATGTTCTTTTCAAAACTGGAAATCAAAGCTGGAATCAAAAATTCGAATACGGTTAATTTAGTGTCATAACCATCTGCAATTACACGGTCTAAAGTATACTGATTTCCTTTGTTTAACAATCGTACTGCATTGAGTCCTCTAAAATTTTCACCATCAGGTGCCATGTAAGGTGGGTAATTTTCGGGTTTTGGACTGTTTGTTCCAGCAACAGTAAAAGGTGTAGAGTTGCAGTTTTGCAACCATCCGTTTTCAGGATTGTAAGAATGTACAATTTCTGAAACCTCGTGCAGTCCTTTCCATTGTGTTGCGTTTGTTGTTCCGTCTACAACTTTTGACCAATTCAATTTAGGATCTCTTATTGGGACAAAATTACCATGCCAGTAGGCTATATTTCCTTCTTTGTCGGCATAGACCGTATTATTCGAAGTATTGGCTTTTATATCCATTGCTTTTTTATAGTCAACAAAACTTTTGGATTTAGTTCGAATCCAACTTTGTTCTAAACTTTTTACAGAGCGATTGAATGATTTCAAGCTGATCCACTTTCCATTTCTTTTAGCCATTATTGGGCCGTGATTGGTGAAATAGGAGGTAAATGTTTTAGGAATTAATTTGCCGTTTTCAAGGTACTTGATAGTTATTTTTTTTTCGACAACGGGTAGGAGTTGGGTGTCGTATTCATAAAACAGTTTCTTATTTTTAGTTACGATGTTTTCAGCATACAAATCGGCTACATCCACATTTGATGATGTGTGCATCCAACCGCAATTTTCATTAAACCCTTGATAAATAAAAAATTGCCCCCACGTAACCGCTCCATAAGCCTGCAAACCTTCTTCACTACTGATTTGTATTTCGGGTCTAAAATAAAAGGTAGTATGTGGATTAATGTATAAAATGGCATTTCCATATGCTGTTTTTGAGGGTCCAATAGCAAAACCGTTGGATCCTGTTTGCACATTAATTTCACGTTCTACATACGCGATTTTGTCACCTGCAGAGCCGTAAAAAGATTTAAGTTCACTTGTAGTTAGTCCTCCCGTGCTAATTGCTCCAATGCTCCCATCAGTCCACAGCAATGGAAACCAGGGCTCAAAATGATTTAATAAAGCCGGTTGTACTTCAGGATGTTTGTATAGGTAGTAGTTGATCCCGTCTGCATAACTGTTCAGTAATTTTTGTAGCCAAGGCGCCGCTTTTTTATAGTCAGCTTTTGCTTCATCAATGTCTATGAGTAATTTGATTTCTAGATCATTGTAGAGAAATTCTTGTCCTTTTACTTCGGAAAGTCGTCCTAATTTTTCGATGTAATTCATCTCTACACGTTTAAAATCATCTTCGCATTGGGCATACAACATTCCAAAAACGGCGTCGGCATCAGTCTTGCCATATACGTGCGCAATTCCCCAATTGTCTCTAATGATAGTTACTTGTTGCGATTGCTTTTGGAGTCGTGCTAGTTCGGACGTAGTCATTTTTTGAGCAAAAAGCATACTAGAACTTAAAAAGCATAGCGTAACTGTACTGTAAATATTGAAATACTTCATTTTTTTATTTTTAAAGACTTACATTACGTTTGAATGCGCAACCCAATTCAATTATAGAATCTGTCTTGGCAATTCCAGGTATTGTATCGATTTTTTCATAGAGTACGCGTCGCATGTGCTCATGATCTTTTGCAATAATTTTAATGTATAATGTAAAAGAGCCAGTAATAAAGTAGCATTCTGTAATTTCGGGAATTTTTTTAAGTTCTTCAATTATGCGATCTGAATCTTGGTCCTTATTTAAGGTAATACCAGTAAAGGACCCCCAATCGTAACCAATTTTCTTTTCATTAATGATAGGTTTAATCCCCGTTATGATTCCGTGATCAATCAGCCTATTAATGCGCTGATGTACCATTGTATTTGATATTTTCAAAGTAGTAGCAATGGCAGAGTAGGCCATACGTCCGTCTTTTTCTAGTTCTTTAATAATATTGATATCAAACTCGTCTAATATATCCATGTTGTTAAAAATTATAATTGATGCAGTTGTATTGGTATAAAAGTACTTCTTTTTATTGACTTCAAAAAAAGCTTAAAATTGATTTCTAGTACTTCAGAAATGACTTAATTTTGGTCTAAATTAAATAAATATTTACAATTAGTAGCTTTTTTAAAGTCAAAAATTTTAATTTCGTTGGTAAATTAAAAAATAATGCTAGTTTTGTACTCTTAAAATGTAAATCCTTAACATCATGGCACATACAGAACAAAAACTTTCATCAAAATCTGAATCTTTAATTGCTAAAGAAAATCAATATGGAGCACACAATTACCATCCTTTACCAGTAGTTTTAGAAAGAGGCGAAGGCGTTCATGTTTGGGATGTTGATGGTAAACAATATTACGATTTTTTATCTGCTTATTCAGCGGTGAATCAGGGTCATTGTCATCCAAAAATTGTAGGAGCAATGGTCAAACAAGCACAAACGCTAACGTTGACTTCACGTGCTTTTCATAACGATCAATTAGGTCCTTTTGAAGAATATGTAACAAAGTATTTTGGTTTTGATAAGGTGTTACCCATGAATACTGGTGCCGAGGCAGTTGAAACGGCTTTAAAATTATGTAGAAAATGGGCTTATGAAGTAAAAGGAATTCCAGAAAATCAAGCACAAATCATTGTTTGCGAAAATAATTTTCATGGTCGTACCACAACAATTGTATCGTTTTCTAATGATGATAATGCACGCAAAAGCTTTGGACCTTTTACCGCTGGATTCATCAAAATTCCTTATGATGATGTTGATGCGTTAGAAGCTGTCTTGAAGTCAACAACAACGATTGCCGGATTTCTTGTAGAGCCTATTCAAGGGGAGGCTGGAGTTTATGTTCCTAGTGAAGGGTATTTGGCAAAAGCCAAAGCATTATGTGCAGCACACAATGTATTGTTTATTGCAGATGAAGTGCAAACAGGAATAGCACGTACAGGAAGATTACTGGCTACTTGCGGTAATTGCGATTGTAAAAGAGGTTGCGAAAATACGCCAGAAGTAAAACCAGATATATTGATTTTAGGAAAAGCAATTTCAGGTGGGGTTTATCCTGTTTCGGCAGTTTTGGCAAATGATGCTATCATGAACGTGATTCAACCAGGACAGCACGGGTCTACTTTTGGAGGAAATCCTATTGCTGCAGCGGTTGCCATTGCTGCACTTGAAGTGGTAAAAGATGAAAATTTAGCGCAAAATGCGGCTTATCTTGGTGAAGTTTTAAGAAATGGATTAAATGAAATTGCTGCACGAAATCCTATCATTACCTTAGTGAGAGGAAAAGGACTATTGAATGCTATTGTTGTAAATTGTGACGAGGAGTCTGATCTTGCCTGGAATATTTGCATGAAGTTTAGTGAATACGGTTTATTGGCTAAGCCAACACATGGAAATAAAATTCGTTTTGCACCGCCATTAGTGATTACAGAAACGCAAATTCACGAATGCTTAGCGATTATTGAACGAGCATTAAATGATTTTAGATAACATACAGATCAATGGGAAAAACAATAAAATTAATAAAGAACAGATCGGATATAGGTGCTGGAACGCGTGGTTCTGATTTGGGTATTGATGCCATAGAAATTGCTGCTATAAATCAAAACAGTGATTATTTCAACCGCTTTCTGTTTGAAGATGTTAAAACGCACAATGAAACCATATATGATAAAGACCGTAGCTCTAGTGCTAAGCGAATTGAACATGTTTTAGAACAGTGTATTAGAGTAAACAATGTGGTAAAACAAAGTATTGATGAAAATTACTTTCCAATTGTTTTGTCAGGAGATCACTCTTCAGCTTTGGGAACATTAAGCGGAATAAAAGCGGCTTTTCCAGAGCAAAATATAGGAGTTTTTTGGATTGATGCGCATGCTGATTTGCATTCTCCTTATACATCACCTTCTGGAAATATTCACGGAATGCCTTTGTCAGCGGCACTTGGAGATGATAATTTGAGTTGTCAAAATAACGAAGTAACTCCCGAAACGCATCAGGACTGGGAGGAAATGAAAAACATTGGTCATCAAGGGCCAAAAGTTTTACCTGAAAATCTAATCTATTTTGGCGTTCGTGATACTGAGGAAGAGGAGGACAAACAAATCGAGAAATTAAAAATCAAGAATTATAAAGTTGACGAAGTCAGGTATCGAGGTTTGCAAACTTGCGTTACTGAAGCTTTAGCAAAAGTAGCTCATTGCGAGGTTTTGTATATTTCCTTTGATGTAGATTCTATGGATTGTGATATGATTTCTTATGGTACAGGTACACCAGTTGCTAAAGGTTTTGATCAGTACGAAATAATCGCAATCATAAATCAAATTATCCAAACGAAGAAAGTGGTATGCGTTGAATTTGTTGAGGTCAACCCTTTATTGGATACAAAAGGAAATAAAATGGCCGAAACTGCTTTTGAAGTTTTAGAAGCAATTACTCCAAATTTAATGAGCGTAAATCTATAGTTCAACAAAAATAGATTTTAAAGTATCTTTTTTAAATGGGATGCTTATCGTTTTTCTACATTATACACAAAAGGCTTGATTTCAAATTATATTGAAGTCAAGCCTTTGTTTTTGAT
>NZ_MTCA01000066.1:0-15324 GCF_002150205.1 Flavobacterium sp. FPG59
GAATATATCACTAAACTAAAAGATAATTTGTTGGATATAGTGTCGGCCAAACCCTCAAGGATTAAGTTTTGGAAAGATGAATTTGAAAAAATAATTAAATCAAAAAAAATTGACACTCAGTTTCATGAAAAATTAGTAGAAACTCTAAAGTATTCTCAAATAAGAAAGTTCCCTATTCTTGGTTTATATAAGAATATAGGAATAAATTCTTGTGTATATTGTAATGCTCAATTAAGTGTAGTTTTAGATTTAGAGATTTATAAGAACAAGCCAAAAAAGGGGCAAATAAAAAGTAGAAAAGCACTTTTCGAATTAGACCATTTTCATGCTAAATCCAAATATCCTTTTTTAGGCATTTCATTTTTCAATTTACTTCCATGTTGCGCAAATTGCAATAAATCTAAAGGGAAAGAAGATGTTTTGTTTTATCTTTTCACTGAAGATGACAATGATTTAGATATATTTAGATTTGAATTAGACAAATTGAGTGTAATAAAATATTGGCGAAGTAGAAACTTAAATGACATTAAGATAAACTTTAATACTTTACTAACAGATGATTCAATTCTATTAAATCATAATAAATATTTTAAGATTACGCAATTGTATGAAACACAGAATGATATTGCAGAAGAATTATTACACAAAAAAATTGCTTATAGCAGAGCCTATAAATTATATTTAGAGAAAGATTATCAAGAGAAATTATTTCCAGATCAAGCAATGATCAATAGATTAATTATTGGTAATTATGATAAACCCGAAGAAACGCATAAAAGACCAATGGCAAAATTTACCCAAGACATTGCAAAGCAACTTGATTTAATAAAATAATATATGAAAAGAAGATATTGGGTAGTTTCTCCAAATGTAGTAAATGTCAAATATTGGTTAACTAAATCTAAAACAGAAAACAAACTATTTGTTGATTGTTCTTTCACCTTTTATATCAAAGATTAAAAATGAGAGATTATTATAAATTACAAATCAAAAATGACGCAACAGGAAAAAACCATGTTGATGAAGTATTAAACGATAGTAGAATTACATCTGATATTGATTATGCAGGCGAAGCTTTTGAAAATCTGAATAAAGGGGCTGTCCTCCTAATTCACAAAGGAAGTTATCCGATTTGTTTAGTAGAAGTGCTATATAAAATTAAAAATAAAAGCGAGATAATTGGAACAGATTTCGGAATTAATTATAAAATTAAGATTCTTTCATATTTTGAGGATTTAGACAAATCATTACTTTTCAAAAAAGATAATTCAAAAGTTGGACATAATGGTACTTTCTCACATTTATATAACAACTCAAAAACACTTCGTTTTATTCAACAATGGTTTCAATACATTCAAAATAAAGAAAATATGCAAAATAAAATAGACTTACTCGAATATAAAAAACAAATCATTCTTCAAGGTCCTCCAGGAACTGGTAAAACCAGATTGGCAAAAATGATTGCTGAAGAAATGACTACTACTTCTACAATTTTAAATCCAATTGAATTAATTGATGGTTTTTTGAAAAATTTTGACACTAAAAGTACAGAAGTCTTAACTTCACGAACTAGACATGAAGAACTTTTAAATGAATTTCAATCAAAATTTCCAATCGCAAGTCTTAAAGATATTTCTAAAGAAAATTATTGTATAGGTACTGGATCAAACGATAGTTTTTGTTGGTGGATTGAAAGAGGATTGATTTCATTGGGCTACTATTTTCCGGGTAGTGCAAGGTCGTATCTCATTTTTTGGAGTAAAAGCAAAAATGAATACAGTAAACATGGATTAGCGACAAAGATAGAAGATGATGATGAAGCTGCCAAAAGGATAGGGTTACTAATTGCTGATTTACTAGAAGATAAAAACGTAAAAGTAGCAACCACTTTCCTAGGAACAAGCTTTCTACTAAAAATTCTACACAGCTATTATCCTGAAAAATATTTCCCTGTTAATAGTATCCCTTGTCTTGAAAATATATTAAAATTATTCGGAGAAAATTATTCGTCATTGAATGGTTTTGAGAAGAATCTAAAAGTACAAGAATTATTTACTGAAAGAAAAAAAGCATTAGGTTCAGATGTTACAAGTATCGAATTTATGCAATTCTTATTTGGAAACTTTGATTTGAAAGGAAAAATTGAAATAAAAACCAATCAAATAATTTCAAGAGGCGAGTACAAAATCATTCAATTTCATCCATCATATAGCTACGAAGATTTTGTGAGAGGAATAGCTGCCAAAACTAATTCAGATGATAAGGTATTCTATAAAGTTGAAGATAGAATTTTGATGGAATTTGCAAAAGAAGCTTTCAATAATTCCAAGAGTAAATATGTATTAATTCTTGATGAAATTAATAGAGCCAACTTACCTGCTGTACTTGGCGAGTTGATATATGCATTAGAATATAGATACAATCATGAACAAGACAATATAAAAGAAGCTGCCGTTGAGAGTTTATATGACATATCTGGAGATGATGAAGAATCAGATAGGGTTTTAGTACTTCCAGACAATCTTTACATCATAGGTACCATGAACACCGCAGACAGAAGTGTGGGGCATATTGATTATGCTATAAAGAGACGTTTTGCTTTTGTGGATGTGTTGCCTACAGATCAAGCTATTGATGATGTAGTTATTGACCCTGTTTTACATGCTAAGGCAAAAGGTTTGTACCATAAAGTAGCCGCATTATTCAACGAAGATAAATCGAAAACCGTTTATCTGCAATCTGATTTTAAAGCCAAAGATGTTCAATTAGGTCATAGTTATTTTTTGGTAGAAACTGAAAAACAACTGGAATTAAAACTAGAATTTGAAATAAAACCATTGCTAAACGAATATGTTAAAGATGGTATTTTAAGCGAAGAAGCTTTACTAGAAATACCCAACTTATGATTTCAGTAATTCAAGAACATTATAATGGTTTTGATTCTAAGAGAGATTTTAATTTTGAAGACAAATTGTCTTTTGAACAAGATTACTTTTATCAGTTTACAAGAAAGTATAGAAACGAAAAAGTAGATTGTTTTAGGATTCATTCTGATGCAGTAAATAAAAAACATGCTATTTCAAATAGTTATTTTATAGGCGTCGATTGGATTATTGAAAAAGAAAAAGCCATTTATGTAGAGCCAAAACTCAATAATAATTCTAAAGAACAGACGGATTACCTCAAAATGTTGTTTTCGGCATTAAAACACCCGGAAGTTGCAAAACATACTGATGATTTATTCGAAATAAAGTGGGATAAAACACCCATAGCCATCACTCAAGAACAAGATTTACTGAGTCCGTTATTGGTTGTTCAATATTTGCGTCTAGTTAAAGAGATTGTCCGCAAAGGAGTTAAAAAATCCTATTACAAAGTAGAAAATAATTTGTACGCAAAAGTAAAAGGCAAAGTTTTGGTAAGTCAAACCATCAAGCAAAACCTAGTCAAAAACAAACCACTGCACACCTATTGCAGCTACGATGAATTTGGATTGAATAGTTTAGAAAATAGATTGCTAAAAAAAGCCTTGGTTTTTGTTCAGCGGTATTTGCCTACTATTAAAAACCTTCAGAATGAAAAGTACACCACAGAAATATTCAATTACATCAATCCCGCTTTTGAATTTGTCTCTGATGAGGTAAATCTTCATGATGTGAAACATACCAAAACAAATGTTTTTTATAAGGAATATGAGGAAGCCATAAAATTAGCCAAACTTATTCTGAAACGATTTGGTTACAACATTAGCAATACCCAACAAAAAACAATCCAAACACCACCCTTTTGGATTGATATGAGTAAATTGTTTGAACTGTATGTTTTGGGTTTATTAAAAGATGCCTATGGTAGTCATGCACTTTATGGCGGAAAAGATGCCAAACTTAGCTATGGTTTGCCAGATTATCTCATTACAAAAGACGGTATAAAATGTATAGCCGATGCAAAATACAAAATCTTATACAATGAAAAAGGTCACTACGATATTGATAACATTAGACAATTGAGTGCCTATGCGAGAGATAAGAAGACTTTTAACAAATTAAAAATAGACGAAAAAGAAATCATTGATTGTCTTATTATTTATCCTTTAAATGACCAAAGCTCAATTTTAGATTTTAAAATTGACTTTGAATGTTTCGAAGAAGTAGATCCTTTTGTAGGTTTTAAAAAAATAGGGGTTCCAATACCCATAATAAATAAAATATGAGATACGTTTTAGCTTTTTTTCTTCCATGGTTATCCTTGATATTACAAGGTAAAATAGTTTCTGGCATAATTTGCCTGATATTACAAATTACTATAATCGGTTGGATTCCTGCTTTTATTTGGGCTTTTACATCTTTGAATAGAATGTATGCAGATAGAAGAACAACTAAGATTATCAAAGAGATGAAAAAATAAATTTACAAATTTTAAATCCCTAACTACAAAAAAAACTTTACAATTAATGAAGAAATATTACCTACACAATGGCACAGAAAACATAGGTCCATTAGATTTAGATGAATTAAAAGCCAAAGCGATTACAAAAAATACACAAGTATGGTGTGATGGAATGGAAGATTGGAAAAATGCAGGAGAAGTAGAAGAATTAAAAAGCATTTTATCAGTTGTTCCTCCGCCTATAGCAAAAAAGACTGAGATCAAACAAGAACCTATTACTAGTAATAAAAAAACACATTGGTTTTGGAGGATTATTAGATTTTTAGCAATCCTAATTATTGTTTTTATTGCGATTATTGCATTTGTAGATTATATGAATGAAAAAAATAGTAGTTCATCATATGAAGAAAGTATCATGACAATAGCAGAAATAGAAGCAGCAGACCCATCTTTATATTTAAATGCAACCGGAACATACAAACCAACCTTTTTAGGAGATGAATTAAAAATCAGTGGTGTTATTGAAAACAAAGCAACTGTAACTAATTATAAAGATGTGATTGTTGAAGTAATTTTTTATAGCAAAACAGATTCGGAAATTGCAAGAGAACAATATACCATTTATGATTTTTTTGCTCCTAAAACAAAAAAGGAGTTCAAATTGAAAGTAAAAAATTATAGTAACGTCGAAACAATTGGCTGGAATGTGTTTAATGCAACTGTAAAGTAAAAGCGAATAGACCGATAATCGTAGTCAACCAGGTACTTTTAAAAACGTTTCATTTCTAATGGAATGTTTTAAAGATAAAACCTTGTACTCCTTAAATTATCTTAAAATAAAAAAATAATATGAGAATTATAATAAAAGCATCAAACCTATTTTTTTACTCTAATCAGTTGCAATCATAAAACTGAATTAGATTCTACGAATGAGAAGATACTATTAGAAAAAGAATTAGAAAATGGTAAAAATTAAAGCCGCCTTACTCGACGATAACAAAGAACAATTACAACTAAACCAGCAAATGCTTGAAAGTATTGGTAGGGTAGAGGTGGTGTCTTCTTGTATTTCTGCAAAAACATTTCTAGAGGATATAAAAACTTCACAACCAGAAATATTGTTTTTGGACCTAAACTTGGGAGATTCCTACATGACAGGGATGGAAGTGGCTTTTAAATTAAAATTACCAGTGATGTTTGTGAGCAGTAATACTTCGCAATACATTAAAGAGATTGAAAGATTAAAAAGAGATTACGATATCTGTGTGGATCATATTACCAAACCATTCACCAGCCAAGAATTTATAAAAACTACGCAACGCTTTTTGAAGGAGATAGAACTTTTTAAAAAAGAAGAATTCATCCATTTGGATTTTGGAGCAACGAAGCGCAATAAAATAGCCATTAATAGTATTGTATACCTGTCCACGGACAAAAACAACGGCTCCGAATCCAACAACAAACTAATTCACTTTACAAACCGTAAACCCGAGAATCTAATCGATTTTTCATTTTCTAAAATGGAAGAAAAAGGATTGCTAAATATTAATTTCATTACCATTCACAAATCGTTTCGTGTAAACTCAAAACACATCAAAGCCTACCACAAAAACACCGAATCAATAGAGATAGAAGTTTTTACAAATCAAGGAAAATTAGAAACAAAGCAACTTCAAGTTTCTGAAAATTACCAACCATTGATTAAGAAATTAAAAAAATAAACCGCTCTTACATCCCTAAAAACCGATTTTGTTGCTCAATATGGGCTGATATGATTCTATATTATATCAGCCTTTTTTTATTCCTGAATTTTGAATCATAATAAAAGCGGAAGCCGAAAAGCTAGATAGAGTAGGTAAATTTTAAAATTAAAAATTATGAAAAATGCAAATCAAAATTCAGGAACAAACAGTGGGAACAGTTCAAAATCAGCAGGAGTGGCAAGGAGTAATTCCAATCCCAATTATCCTAGTACAACGGGGAAACCATCTGGTTTAGGTAGAGGAAATACACCAAAAAAGTAATTTCTAATCAATTAAAAAAGCTAAACAAAATGGCTAAAAAAATCAATCCTGCAAACAATGCAGCCAACATGCAAAATACGAATAAAGGTACTGCTGGCCAAAATAAACAGTCTGCCCAAAATCAAGGTAATACGGGTAAGCAATTGAATCCTAATCAATCTGCTAGCAAGAAAAAAAAGTAGATTAGTTTTTCGAAAAGTATCTCTTTAAAAACCTCCATAATCTGAATATAGGATTTTGGAGGTTTCTATTTTTTCCATAGTCAATGTTTATTTGTTACCTTAAAAAACAAAATTCTATGAAGTTAATTCATTTATGCAATATTATATGACCATTCAGAATTTCAATTCGTGCAAAGTACTTAAAGAAATAAGAAGCGTGTACAAATCCCTCAAACAATAGCAGTAAAAAATGAAATGAAACTCCGTAAAATTCATCTTGCATCCAGCAGAAAAAAAAACAAAGAGTAACTAAACAAGGTAGAATTTTTTACATCCCTTTTTTTAGCAAATTCATTCGAGCTACTAATTGTAAATGAGTTCATAAATGAGTTGGGACAATTTTTTCAAATGTTATACGTCATCTTGTAATAGTTTCCCACATTATTATATCTTTAGCATTATATATTATGGATACAACTTTAGAAATTTTTGGTGCCGTTTTCGGTTTTTTGGCAGTTTATTTTACAATCAAGCAAAATATCATCTGCTGGTATTTTGGTTTAATTCAGGTAATTCTGTATTGCTTTGTCTTCTATACAGCAAAATTATATTCAGATATGATTTTGCATGTTATTTATATATTTCTGCAAGTGTTCGGCTGGTACAATTGGAAATATGGAGGTTCCAACAAGAGTGAATTACGCGTAACATTGCTGACAAATGCAATTTTTTGGATTGGATTAACAGTTCTGGCATCTGTGCTTTTAGGCTACACGATGCAAACAAAAACCGACGCATCCTATCCTTATGAAGATGCTTTTATAATGGTGGCAAGCTTGGTTGCTCAATATTTGATGATAAAAAAAGTAGTAGCGTCTTGGATCTTTTGGATAGTAGTCGATTTGGTTGGTATTACCATATATAGTTATAAAGGTTTATACTTTACTGCAGTGTTGTATGTACTTTTTTTGATTATGGCCATCATGGGTTACTGGGAATGGAAAAAAGCATATAATGAACAATTTGCACATGAGAAACGAACATAAAATTGGACTGACATTGGGTAAGTATGCTCCTTTTCATAAAGGGCATCAGTTTGTAATTGAAACCGCGATGAAAGAGGTGGATGAATTGATCGTGCTTATTTATGATGATCCCATATTAAATATCCCTTTAACAACTAGAGCTTCTTGGATCCGTAAAATATATCCAAATATAACGGTTATTGAAGGTGTAAATTCGCCGAATGATAGTGGATATACGCCCGAAATCATGAAAATTCAAGAAGACTATGTTTCCTCTATTCTAGGCAATCGCAACATCTCTCATTTTTATTCTAGTGAGCCTTATGGGGAGCACATGAGTAAATCCTTGAAAGCCATAAATAGACAGGTGGATGTAAGTCGAATTAGCGTTCCCATATCCGCTACAGAAATCAGAAAAGATCCATTTAAAAACAAAGATTTTTTGGATCCAATTGTCTATAAAGATTTGATTACGAAAGTAGTATTACTTGGTGCTCCGTCAACAGGAAAAACAACTTTGGCCGAAAAATTAGCATCCCATTTTAATACTCAATGGATGCCAGAATACGGAAGAGAATATTGGGAGAATCATCAAGTAAATAAAAGACTAACCTTAGAAGATCTGTTGAAAATTGCAGAAATTCATTTGGAAAGAGAGGATGCTTTGCTGTTACAATCAAATCGCTTTTTGTTTTCGGATACAAATGCTATTACTACCTACTTATTTTCGTTAGATTACCATGGGAGTGCCCTTGAAGAATTAGAAAATTTAGCAAAACTAGCCGAAAGCAGGCACGATATTATATTTGTGTGTGATACTGATATTCCTTATGATGATACTTGGGATAGATCTGGTGATGTAAAAAGAAAAACATTTCAACAAAAAATCATCGAAGATTTGAACACTAGAAATCTTAAGTATTTCATGCTCAAAGGCACTGTTGAAGAAAGAATAGAACAAGTATCAAATGTATTGTCTGCTAGAGAATATAGTAAATTTTAAGTAACTTAGAACAAAATAGAACTATGTCTGATTTATTAAATAGAACGATGGGATTTTTTAAGAAAGTTCCAGAATCACCAACGAATCCGCAAGAGGACAAGGATATACATAAATTCCAGATAGAAGATTTGTATTCAAGCGATACTCCGCAAAATGAATCTGATAACTCAATAGCACTAGATGAAAAATTACGTCAAGCGTATTTTTGGATCACGAACACCGCCATCATCAGTCCGTATTATGATATCGAATTCAATGAGGGTGATCCTAAAAAGTTTTTATTTGGAGACAGTAAAGTTCCAGTTTATTTACCGACTGACCAAAGCTACTCTAGTTTTGTATTAATGCCTTTACTGAACTTAGCAGCAAGAGGAAAATGTCTCATTGTGGGCGGTCCTGGTCGTGGAAAAACAGCTACTTCGGTGTTGATGGGATTGTTAGCTGGATACGATAATAAAGACGTATTGCGTGCCATACAACACGGGCAACCTCAAATGACAATTTCAGATTTATTAGGACATCCATTACCTTCAGATATGGTGAAGGCCGAAAAAACGTCCGACATTAGAATTGCATGGCGAAAATGGTTGGGCATGCGGGTAAAAATTATTGATGAATACAATAGAATTCCAACTAGAACGCAATCGGCCTTGTTAACCGTATTGGCGGATAATTATGCTGAAATTTTCGATCAGATTTATGAATGTCCAGATGGGGCTTGGTATCTCACCGCCAATGATGACGCTGGTGGAGGAACGTACCAAGTTATTGAAGCCTTAAAAGACAGGATTGATATCGTGATTAGAGCGATGCATTTCAATACGCGTTTCATTGACGATTTATTACAGCGAATTGAACTCAATTTCAAACCAGAAGCGATAATTCCTGAAGAAATTATTTTTACCGAAGAGGAGCTGAACACCATTAACAAACAGATTAGAGGTGTAAAAATAGAGCCTCAATTACGCAAACGAATCGAGTTTTTTTGTCGCCAGTTTGAATTTTTTGAACCTGCATCCAATCGATTGGAATACATGACCAAAGACACCGCAAAATTATCCGGCATGGATATGCGTTCGCTTTTTAGAAAAGAAACAGGAAAAGATCCAATTAAAGATTTAGGATCACAGGCGAAAAACGGTTTGTCGGTTAGAAAAATCATGACTTTATTGATGTTTTCTAAAGCATTGGCGTATTTCAGAGGGAATAAAAAAGTAGAATTAGAGGACATCAGGCAGGTGCTGCCCTTTGTTTTACACGATACTTTAACGCCACATCTAGAATCACCATTTTTTGACCAAGTGGGGAATGAAGTATATAGAGTGGATCGAATTGTATGGTTGAGAAACTTATTTGATTTATCGTGCGATGAGTATGTGAGTCAAGATTTAGATCGTAATGATCCTGTAGATACTTTTGAAGCGGAATTTAAAAAAGGGCTCGAAAACATATCATCTAAAGAAATTGATAACCGACTATTAAATATTGAAAAACAACTACAGAAATGGTCTGAGGAGAAAAAGTTGTACGGCTACAGAGCAGATGATATTTTAAAATTAAAGTACCTACACCAACGGTATACTAATTACAAAAGATGGCTGCAATGGAAAAAATAAGTCTTCCTCAACTTATTGCAGAATTAAGTGACAATAGTGCGTTATACAATCAATGGTACAAGGAGAGCGAAATGAAATACGGGACTATCCCTTCTCAAAGGTTAGCCAATTGGATCGTTGAAGTTGTAGAACCTATTGTAGAAGCAACTATTGCTCTAAATTCGGCCTCAGAAAAAGTACATGAAATAGTAAAAGCGCTGTATCTGGAAACATTGAAATTAATTGGAAGTGGTTTGGCAATCCGTTATGAAGATGAATATAAAGCGGCTTGGTTACTAATGGCAAAAATGCCGAACTTAGTAGTTAAATTTCCAATAAAAACCATTTTATTGCTGAATGATGTACTTTTAAATTTGCATCGGTATGCTCCTGAAAAAACAAGATATTGGTGCAAACTTATTGAATCCAGTGCTATTGAAATCAAAACCATAGAAGATTTTAAAATTTTAGGACGTATTTATGCGTGGAAATGTGGTTTGGCACATATAAGAACTCGTTTAAAAGCAGATTATGCGGCCCTTTCTGAAAACCTTCAACATACCATTTTACAAAACTTAGGTTCAGATATAACCGCCTATGAGTTATTTGAAAATCCATGGTCGAATAGCAATACCAAGTTTGAAGGAGTACAGGGTGGTTTTGTGGGTACCACGGGTTATTTTGAACATCCACCAAGGTTGGCACAAATAGGAGAGCATATATTTGTTTCCGATTCAAAAAGTAGTTATGCTCTTTTTGCAGATCAATTTGGCAAGGTCTTACTTCCTGCCAATGCTGTTGATGCAGCCTATATTGTTTCAAAGGCCAAGCACTATGATACCTCTGAAAAATGGATTGAAAAAGTAAATGCAGAAATGGATACAAGTACTATTTCATCTGTCGCAGCAACAAAAGATACTCTGTTTTTTACGTTGCAAAACTCCTATTTTTTATACGTATACAGTCTTGGAAATGCTTAATCAAACCGAAATAGAACAAACAGTAGCCTTGTGGAAATCACATTGGCAACAAGCAAAGTTGGAGTGGAATCCTTTGTTACGTTTGCAAGAACCGATTTGGTGTTTATCCCATCAAGAGTCCAAAAGAGAGGGGCTTACAGGCAGTTTTGCAATGATTCGATTAACAGATCATCGCATCGTGATTAATTTAGAAGAAATTGTAGAACGCGGTATTTCAGATTATGCGATTGAAGTATTGGCGCATGAAATAGGTCATCATATTTTTACTCCTGCAAATTTATATGATAATGCTATTTTATTGAATAGGATTCGCTTTGCATTGCCAGGTATTGAGGATAGAGCCCCGATGGTATCTAATTTATATGCAGATTTTTTAATCAATGATAAATTACAACGCATCAATAAATTAAGAATGTCAAAAGTGTATCAAGCGATTAATTCAGAGGATAATTTTTCTGAGTTTTGGACATTGATGATGCGAACTTATGAATATTTATGGCGTTTAAATCGGGGCGAATTAGCAACTAATTTATCATTTCATAGTAAAAAAATAGATGCGGACGCTTCATTATTAGCCTCGCTGATCAGAAGTTACGCAAAGAATTGGATTCACGGTGGTGGTCGCTTTGCCGTGATGGTATACCCTTATTTGATGGATGACAAAACCTTTCAAGAGGCTCGAAAAAAGATTTTAATACTGTTGGACGCTGAAGATGCAGGTGCGGGTGCTATGGATATTTCTGGTATGACCGAACTGGATCTAGAAGGCTACGATGAGGTAATTGATATGCGAAAAGAAGCCTTGGGGCTACAAGAAGGCGAAGGTATTAAAAGTGACAGTTTAGGTTCAGAAAAAAATGAATTGGGAGGTCAAGGACCAAGGAACGGATATATGGGTCCGGGGAATTATATTGATTTGATGAAACAAGTCAACCCAAAAGCGGATGAACAGCGTTTAATCAACGCCTATTATAAAGAAATTGCTTTGCCTCATTTAATAGATTTTCCTGTTGAAATTTCTGAAAATGTGTCCCTAGATTTACCCGAGGGATTGGAAACTTGGGACATTGGCGACGCCATTGAAGAAGTAGATTGGTTGCAATCTGCTATTTTATCTCCCGCACTTATTCCAGGATTAACTACTCAAAAGAGAACCTACGGCTCAGATGCTGACAACGCCATTGCAGAAAATCCTTTAAATGTTTACATTGGAATAGATTGTTCGGGATCGATGATGAATCCAAGGCAAAATTTTTCATGGCCTGTTTTGGCAGCTACCATCATTGGATTATCTGCTTTGCGTGCTGGAGCATCCGTTATGGGATGTCTTTCTGGTGAGCCCGGCGACTATTTGGAAACAGATGGTTTTATTACAGACGAAACAGATCTACTAACAACCTTAACCTCTTATTTAGGTACGGGCTATGCCTACGGAATTGAACGATTGCGCAAACCATTTGAACAAGAAGCCACTAAAAAATCGCATATTGTAATCGTTACGGACAACGATATATTTAGTATGTTGGATTCTGATACGCAAACCAAACAAACACATTGGGAATTGGCTGAATTGGCATTAAAAAATGCAGGTGGCCATGGCACTATGGTCTTACATTCTCATCCAGATTACAACAAAGATTTTGTAATTCGATTAGAAAAAATGGGCTGGAAAGTATACTACGTTACAAATGAAACGGAACTTTTAAAGTTTGCATTTGAATTTTCACAACAAAATTATGCCTATGTCTAAATACGATGTTTTTGAGTTGGTAACTCATTTAAGGAAATGTCCAGATATCTTTTTAAAACCTTCTTCAACTCTTGAAAATGAGGGTTTAAATTCGGTAGCTTTAATTAGTGATACGTATAGATTGGTGTGTAACGATTTTTTAAAAAAAGAATTTAAGATACCAAGTAATTTTGATTTAGCGTACATAGAGGATAACCATTGGCGCGCAATTCATATTTCGATTTGGTTACTGAGTCATCCTAATTTTATAAAGAGTGATTTAATAGAAGATAAATTATATGATTTTTGGTTTGAAGAATTAAGTGAAGCCTCGTTATATGTGAAATTTAAGGAATGGATTAGTGATGAGGAACGTGCAGAGGAAATGGTTCGCTTATTATTACATTGTTGTGAAATTACTCCAGAAGGCGAAAATCAGGATGAAGCTGCAGATAAATTATCCTCTTTGAGCAGTGCAGATCGGCAGAAAGTTTTAAAACAATCCTACGAGGCACATGAAAGAATTATGAAAATCAAAAAAGAGATGGCTGAAAAAAAAGCTAGAGAAGCAGCAAATACCTATGGACGAGAGTAGTGATCCGCAAATAGCATTAACAGACGCGGAACGTTTTCCGCTGCTTGAGGATTTAAGTTTTTTAAATACACTTAAGCAAGATGCGCTTGCGCCAAAATTTAATTTTAAAAGTGGTGATCGTTTAGATGCAGTGCAACTTTCAAAAGTGAAGTCTTACAAAAAGAAATACTGTGATGAAAAGATATTTTGGAACGAAGGGCAAACTCCAGTTTGGCTAAATGACTATTTAAAATGGTGCCATACAACAGTACCGTTTTACCAAAATAGAGATGGGGACTTAAATGCTTCCCCAACCATTTCTAGAGAAGATATTAGAAAGTATCCTCATTTATTTGTATCGAATGAAGCTAATTTAGAGGAATTATTAGTGTACTATACTTCAGGTTCTACGGGCCCGAAGTTAGATGTTCTCTTTGATGCCGTTACTCAAGCCAGTTGGTTGCCCCAAATAGAATCCGTGCTAAAAGATTTTAATGTTTCTATAAGCGAGGGCAAAAATACAACAGCCATCGCCTTGATCTGTGCCCAAGAAAAAACATTGACGTATGCCTCTTTATCAACTTATTTAGAGGGAGCTGGTATCTTAAAAATAAACCTCAATCCATCAGAGTGGAACCATCCTGATGATGCTAAAAAATATCTGGAAAAATACAATCCGCAAATTCTTACTGGGGATCCAATAGCATTTATGGCATTGTTGGATTTAAAGCCGCAATTGAGTCCAAAGGCGCTAGTATCTTCCGCAATGAAGTTAACAAAAGGCACAAAAAATAAATTAGAAAATTATTTTAAATGCCCTGTGATTGATCTGTATTCGATGACCGAATGCAGAAATATAGCATACGCTACAGAATTGGGGCATAAAGCAATCCGATCTGATTTATATTTAGAAATTTTTGAGGAACATGAAGATGTTAAACTTTCTAATGGTGAAAGAGGTGAATTAGTGATTACAGGGGGAAATAATCCTTTTTTACCATTAATACGTTATAGAACAGGAGATTTTTGCCGATTAAAAATAGAAAATGGCGTTCCTTATCTAATTGACTTAGAAGCAAGAAATCCAGTAGTTTTTTATACAAAATCAAACGTGAAAATAAACAATATCGATATTTCTAATGGTTTGTCTCGGTTGTCTTTGGCTGGTTTCAAAGTGCATCAAACAAAAGATAAGGTAATCCAGTTTAAAGGATATTCTAACGATTGTACTGTAGAAGAAATTCTTGAATTATTGAAAGTGATTTTTAAAAATGACATTGAAGTTCAAATAGACATCCAAAAAATATCCCAAAATAATACGGTAGAAAAATCGCTATACACGTCAGAATTCATAACTGACTAAAAAACATATCCGCGCTAACTCAATAGGTATGAACTCCTTTATTTCCTTTAATTAGAATAGCTTTTAATCACAACTACTGCTTATTTTTCAAATCATGATTGGGATAAGCAAAAAATAATCAGTTCGAGGTAAACTATATTTGTCTAAGATCATAGAAATTAAATCTTGTTTTAGTTTGCCGCGTTAATAACGCTACGAATTATTTTTTGAAAGTAAGAAGGCACTCGTTACAAACGAGCGCCAGTGGGCTATTAATACACGAAAAATAGTATTAATATACAATATAAATACCTCATAATTAAACATAAAACTTATTAACTTAATGACATTGCGCGCTAGCGGTGAAATCCTCATCGGTTTGAATGAAGATTGTTTTTGAGGAGTTTAAAATTTTCTAATATTTTTCCGAAGGTAGAATTTTCTTTCATTGGCTCTAACTCATTAACTACCATTTGAATAAAATTATTTTCATCAGTAGAATTAG
>NZ_MTCA01000172.1:0-6594 GCF_002150205.1 Flavobacterium sp. FPG59
GTCACACCATTGCTTTGGTTAATGAAATATATAAATAATATGAGAAAAGTTATTTTAATTGTACTGCACTTCTGCTTGTATGCAAGTTATAGTCAAAAAATTGATTTAGCAATTACAAACTGTAATGTAATCACGTTAAAAGAGAATGCTATTTTAAAAAATAAAACCATTCTCATTTCTGGCAGTTCAATTATTGCTGTTGTAAATAGTTCAAGTTGGAAAAATTCATCCAATACAACTGTACTTGATGCAACTGGAAAATATGTTATTCCTGCTTTAACTGATATGCACGTACATCTTAATCCTTTCATGGATAAGTATTCTTTACCCTTGTTTTTAAAGTATGGAATTACAACAGTAAGGGTTATGGCAGGAAATGATCAAGTTTTACAAAAGAGAGACAGTATTAACAAGAAATTATTGCGTAATTCACCTGATATATATTCTGCATCTGAATTGATTGATGGAAATCCACCATCTTTTGACAAAGACCACAGTGGCCCAATTGTAACATCTGAATCCGATATTGAAAAAATCATTTACGAGCAAATAAAAAAAGGGTATGATTTTATAAAATTATACAGCCGATTAGATGAAAACTCTTTTAGAAAAGGACTTTCTTACGCCAAAAAACAAGGTTTCAAAGTCGCTTATCATATTCCCGTGACATTACAGAAACAGCATTTTTTTGATATAAATGGAGGGGAAATAGAACACCTTAGCGGCTACTCTAGATATGCGTCAAAACTCGATTCTTTGCCTAAAAAAATTCTTCTCAAAAATTATGATGTTCCTTTTGATGAAATCTCCGCAAAAGATATTGACTTCAATAAACTTAATGATGCTGTACGTAAGACGGTAGCCCATAACATCTGGAACTGCCCTACCCTTGTGCTATTTTATAATCAAACAGACGAAGTATTTTGTAAGAACATCCTTGGAAATAAAATTGGTGATGGTTTAGACGGTTTACTTGGTTGGTGGTCTAGCGTAGGTTACGGTAAAAAAGAAAATGTGATGACATACATTGATTTCCAAAAAAAAACAGTCGCATTACTACATAAAAACAATGCAAAAATTCTAGCTGGAACCGATTTCCCTAATCCATGGCTTGTACCCGGATTATCTTTACATCAAGAACTAGAACGTATGGTAGATGCTGGATTAACTAATTATGAAGCTCTTAAAACCGCTACTGTTAACCCCGCAGAATGGTTTGGGAAAAACTATAACAAGGGAACCGTTGAAAAAAATAAACAAGCAGATTTATTAATTCTTAATGAAAATCCATTATTAGACATCAAAAACACTCAAAAAATTCATAAGGTTGTTTACAAGGGGGAAGTTCAATGATTCATTAGCTAATTTAACCTATTTTTTACTATTTTATACTTTTTAACAATTATAATAATCCGTTATATGTACAGCACTTTTTTTGTCCTAGTTGCACATACATAGAAATAAATTCAGTAAAAATAGAATTCAAAATATAAAATAATCCGTTGAATTTACTTTGCCTATTTGATTAAGGTTGTATTTCATTGGATAAAAATCGTAAAATACACCTAAAATTCATCAAAAAAATTATCCCAACCAACCATCGCGGTCTAGACTTCGATATTGAATGGCTTCGGCAATATGATTTGACTGCACTGCTGGGGATGCTTCAAGATCAGCTATAGTTCGCGCTACCTTTAAAATTCGGTCGTAAGCTCTTGCAGATAAATTCAGGCGCTCCATAGCTGTTTTTAATAATTGTTTTGACACCTCATCTAGAGCACAATACTCCCTGATTTGTTTGGTATTCATTTGGGCATTGTAATGAATGTGATCCATGTGATCAAAACGTGCAGATTGTATTTCTCTAGCTGCAGTCACTCGCTCTCTAATAGCAACACTACTCTCAGCTTTTTGATCATCTGAAAGTTTATCAAAAGGAACAGGAGTTACTTCAATATGAATGTCTATTCTGTCTAGCAATGGCCCAGAAATTTTACTTAAATACCGATGCATTTCATGTGGTGAGGAAGTTTGTGGAGCATCTGGATCATTAAAAAAACCACTCGGACTAGGGTTCATACTAGCAACAAGCATGAACGATGATGGGTATGTGACCGTAAACTTAGCTCTAGAAATAGTAACTTCTCTATCTTCAAGAGGTTGACGCATGACTTCAAGTACATCTCTTTTAAATTCTGGTAGCTCATCTAGAAATAGAACTCCGTTGTGCGCCATAGAAATTTCTCCAGGTTGAGGATAGCTTCCGCCTGTTATATTTGCTAGTAAATGCTAAAAACCTAATTATTTATCTTGCTTTTTACACAAGTAGATACTAAAACAATTCGTGCAATTCCTTAAAAACAACATTTCACTGCAAAAGATGACACTAAAACTAAAAAAAAGAGTACGTGAGATTAGCTTTAAAAGCAGCTCCCTTTCTGGACAGATATGTAGTAAAAAATTAAATAAATCAATTCAATTTGAATCTTCGTTAGAAAAAGATTTTATATACTTAATTGAATTTGATACGGAGGTGTGTACTTATCTAGAACAACCAATAGAAATTCCATATGTAGATTCTGATGGTAAAAAAAGAAAATATACACCTGATTTTTTAGTTAATTATCACGATAAATTTCGAAAAGATGAAATTATCGAGATTAAATATGAATCTGAACTTTTGAAGAAAAAAGATGAACTGGAGGGAAAATTTGAATCAGCCAGAAAATATTGCATAGCCAATGATTTAGTTTTTAGAGTAATCGATGACACCTATATTCGTGATGAAAAACATATTTTGCTTAAAAATATAAAATTCCTATCACGATATCGAGATTTTTTTGACAAAATAGATTACGATGCTACTAACTTGCATTTTGATACAAGTTATGCATGTATACTATTAGATAAAATTGAGCAATTTGAAAGTTGTACCATAAATCAGTTAATCAATACAATTACAAACGACTGGGAAAAGAAAGCTGAAATAATTTTCTTAACTTGGTATTTGATCGCAAACAATTTTATTGAATGTGATTTAAGTAATCCTTTAAATTTAAATTCTGCTATATGGAAAAATTAATTATTGAAATAGGTGAAAAAGTAATTTTTAAAAATAAAGAGGCAGTAATAATCCGAATAGTCGATCTAGATCAAGTAAGTATTCAAGAACTACAAAGTAATATTATACATACTGTAAAAACTTCTGAAATAAAGAATTATTCTGATTCTACTAAAAATTTACCCAATAATAATATTTCTGCATTAACAGATAAAGAGTGGGATGAAGCGAAAAGGAGATATGAAATTATAAAACCTATCTTGATCAATAGAAAAGACTTTAAATTGATTGAAAGTATTTCTATTGATCAAAAGGTTCATTATACCACTTTATACAGATGGATAAAATTGTATGACGAAACAAGTGTAATATCTTCCTTGTTAGGACACAAAAAAAATGGCGGACGAGGAAAAAGTAGATTGTCAAGCGGACAAGATCAAATAATAAACGATTCAATTAATACTTTATATTTAAATCCCTCAAAAAAATCAATCACAAAAATTATAAGAGATATTGAGAAAAACTGCAAAGAAAAAAACATTCCAATTCCTCACTCCAACACTATCCGAAAAAGAATCAAATCATTATCGGAAGAAGAAGTACTAAAAGCCAGATTTGGTAAAAGTAAAGCTAGAGATAAATTTGAACCGATAAAAAATTCTTTTCCTGGTGCCGACTATCCTCTATCCGTTGTTCAAATTGACCATACTAAAGTTGATATTATTCTTGTGGATGAACATTACAGAAAGGCTTTCATCAGACCTTGGCTGACTGTCGCTGTAGATATTTATAGCAGAATGGTTGTTGGTTTTTATCTTTCTTTTGATCCACCTGGAGAGATGGGAACAGGACTTTGTATTGCAAATTCAATTCTTTCCAAAGAAATCTGGATGGAAAGAAATCATGTTGAAGGCGAATGGCCATGTTGGGGTATTATGTCAACAATACATGTCGATAATGCACGAGAGTTTAGAGGAAATATGCTAAGAAAAGCATGTCAAAACTATGGAATAAATTTAGAATTTAGGCCAGTTGCTCAGCCTCATTGGGGAGGACACGTTGAACGTTTATTAGGAACTTTTTCAAAAGAGATTCATAATTTACCTGGGACAACATTTTCTTCTCCTGAAAATCGAATAAATTATGATTCAGAAAAAAATGCTTCTTTAACTATTTCTGAATTTGAGAAATGGCTCATGACATATATAGTAAATGTCTATCACAAAAGAAATCACTCTGGTATAGGCATGTCACCTTTACAAAAATACAAAGAGGGATTAATGGGGAGTGATTTAATTAATGGATCCGGAATACCTCCTAAATTATTAAATGAAAAAAGATTAAAACTTGATTTCATGCCATATACCGAAAGAACAATTCAAGAATACGGAATCATAATTGATCATATAACTTACTATCATGATGTATTAAGAAAATATATCCATTCCAGAGAATCACTATCAAGCAATAGCCCAAAAAGGAAATTTATCTTTAGAAGAGATCCTAGAGATATTAGTACTGTTTATTTTTTTGATCCCGAAATAAATGATTATTTTGAAATTCCATATAGAGACACTTCTAAACCAGCTATTTCAATTTGGGAATATAAAGAAGCCGTTAGAAAACTAAACAGTAATAATGTAATAATAGATGAAGAAGCAATTTTTAATGCTTATAGAACAATGGAAAAAATTGAATTAAAATCAATATTAGAAACTAAAAAATTAAAGAGAACTACTAGATATGCTGACAAAAGAAACGAACAAAAAACAATTTTAGTCAACGATCAAATAGAAGATAATCCAAAAATTAATTTTCTAAACATTAAACCTTTTGAAGATTTAGATGATGAAGCATTTACATGATAAAACAAAAGACATAATAAATAATTACTCAGATAGTGAAAGAGTTATGTCTATAAAAAAACCAAAATGGATTGGCTACTCTCAAGCTAATAGCATATTGAGTAGGTTCGATGAATTACTAAACTATCCTGTTAACCATAGGATGCCTAATATTCTGTTGGTAGGAGACTCTAATAATGGAAAAACTGCTCTACTTAATAAATTCTTAAAAGTAAATCAATCATTTGTCGAAGAGGAAACAAGTAAACTTGTTGTCCCTGTTCTTTTAATACAAGCACCACCAGAACCAGATGAAAGAAGATTTTATAATACAATTCTGGAATCACTTTTTGCTCCTTATAACTCATCAGAAAAAATTGAAATGAAACAACAGAGAGTAATTCATCTTCTTAAAAAAGTAGAATTAAGACTTTTAATAATTGATGAAATACATCATGTATTAGCAGGAAACTTATCTAAACAAAGGTCCTTTCTAAATGTGTTAAAATTTTTATCAAATGAACTTAGAATAAGTATGGTTTGTTCTGGAACAAAAGAAGCTTTTAATGCAATTCAAACTGATCCGCAATTGGCAAATCGATTTGAACCAAAAGTTCTAAAAAAATGGCGAAATGACGAAGAATATTTAAGATTATTGGCAAGTTTTGAAAGATTACTACCTCTGAAGGAAGAATCATTGCTAATCGAACCCTCTATTTCAACTAAAATACTCGCAATGAGTGAAGGATTAATTGGTGAAATATCACGTATTTTAGAACTATCCTCTATTTTAGCAATAGAAAGCGGTTTAGAAAAAATTAATAAAAATATCTTGAATAATATTGATTTTGTTCCACCAAGTGATCGAAAAAAAATGATCTTTAAATTATAATTACTTTATGGAATCATCACAAATATTAAATAAAAAAATATGGCCAGTATACGTCAATCCAGAAAAAAATGAACTTTTCTCAAGTTGGCTGATAAGGATAAGTAAAGAAAATTTATTAAAATCTCATACTTTTAGTAAATTCTATTTTAATGATTTTCCAATTTGGAATAGAGATATCGATAAATTATATCCTCATATTATAGTATCAAAAATACTAGAAAATACAATGCTTTCGTCAATTGAAATAGAAGAATTATTTCTGGAATCCTATAGAGGAGTTATTTTTAATGACAGAGAATTTACCAGCTATACGCCAGGAATATTAAACATTGGAATTAATCATAGAATTAGAAAATTATATGGCTTACTTTGTTGCCCGTCCTGTCTTGACAATGAAGTTTCATATTTTAAAAAAGAATGGCGATTATTTTTTTCAATAGCGTGTCTAAAATGTAACTGTCTTTTAATAGACAGATGTCAAAAATGCTGTAAGCCAATCTCTTTCCATAGATTAGAAAATGGCTATAAGAATGATATTTTAAAATATCCTCTCTATTTATGTTGGAACTGTTTACATGACTATCGAGAAGATAAAGTACCTATCCCTTCCAACTCAAACATTAAAAGATATCAGAACTACATCGACTATACTATAAATACTAAATCAAATGATTTAACTCCGTATTCATTCTTATTTTTTAAAATTCTTCATCTGCTTTCAACAAAATTATTAACTTCAGGTAAAACCACTAATAGAATAAAATTGACAGTTGAAGATTTTTTTAATTATTCAATAA
>NZ_MTCA01000127.1:0-8665 GCF_002150205.1 Flavobacterium sp. FPG59
TTATTAGAACGTGTAAAGAAATGGGCATAAAAACAGTTGCAGTATACTCTACTGCTGATGCTGATAGTTTGCACGTTAAATTTGCTGACGAAGCGGTTTGTATAGGACCTCCTCCAAGTAATTTATCTTACTTAAAAATGTCAAATATTATTGCAGCTGCCGAGATTACAAACGCAGATGCAATTCATCCAGGGTATGGTTTTTTATCTGAAAATTCAAAGTTTTCAAAGATATGCCAAGAACACGGAATCAAATTCATTGGTGCTTCGCCAGAAATGATTGATAGAATGGGAGACAAAGCCTCTGCCAAAGCTACAATGATTGAAGCAGGTGTTCCATGTGTTCCAGGTTCAGTTGGAATTTTAGAATCGTATGAGCAAGCTTTAGGGTTAGCAAGAGAATTCGGATTTCCAGTTATGTTAAAAGCTACTGCCGGTGGTGGTGGAAAAGGAATGCGTGCTGTTTGGAAAGAAGAAGATTTATTGAAAGCGTGGGAAAGTGCTCGTCAAGAGTCGGCTGCAGCTTTTGGTAATGACGGAATGTATCTTGAAAAATTAATCGAGGAACCTCGTCACATCGAAATTCAAGTTGTGGGTGATGCTTACGGTAAAGCCTGTCACTTATCTGAAAGAGATTGTTCTGTACAAAGACGTCATCAAAAACTTACTGAAGAAACTCCTTCACCTTTCATGACTGACGAATTGCGTCAAGCTATGGGTGCTGCAGCAGTAAAAGCTGCTGAGTTTATCAAGTATGAAGGTGCTGGAACAGTAGAATTCTTAGTAGATAAGCACCGCAACTTCTACTTTATGGAAATGAATACGCGTATTCAAGTAGAACATCCTATTACTGAACAAGTAATTGACTATGACTTGATACGAGAGCAAATCCTTGTTGCTGCAGGTGTGCCTATTTCTGGTAAAAACTATTTACCACAATTACACGCTATTGAGTGTCGTATTAATGCAGAAGATCCTTATAATGATTTTCGTCCTTCGCCAGGAAAAATCACTACATTACACATGCCAGGCGGACATGGTGTACGTTTAGATACACATGTGTATTCTGGTTATACAATTCCTCCAAATTACGATTCTATGATTGCAAAACTGATTACTACTGCTCAATCTCGTGAAGAAGCAATTAGTAAAATGAGAAGAGCATTAGATGAATTTGTAATTGAAGGTATTAAAACAACTATCCCATTCCACAGACAATTGATGGATGATCCACGATACATTGCGGGAGATTATACTACTGCTTTTATGGATACTTTTAAAATGAACGATCCTGAATAAGAATCTGTTTAGATCACAATAAAAAATCCCGTCAAATATTTTTTTTGACGGGATTTTTTGATTCAATGTTTGCCTATTTTACAACGTCTCTTTAAGCCATTTGAAAAATTCAGTTTGCCAAACTAAAGCGTTTTGAGGTTTTAAAACCCAGTGATTTTCTTCGGGGAAGTATAGAAATCTACTTTTTAAACCAAGAAGTTGAGCCGCCTGGAAAGCTTCTTGTCCTTGTCCTATGGGTACACGAAAGTCTTTTCCACCTTGAATGATTAAAATTGGTTTGTTCCATTTTTCTACTAAATTCATAGGGTTGAATGTGGTGTATGTTTTTTGAGCAATGGCATTGTTTTTCTCCCAATACGCTCCACCAAAATCCCAATTGCTAAAGAAAACTTCTTCGGTTGTCCCAAACATGCTTTGAGTATTGTAGACTCCATCATGGGCAATAAATGTTTTGAAACGGTTGTTGTGAATTCCTGCCAAATAGAAAACAGAATACCCTCCATAGCTAGCTCCCACACATCCTAATCTAGTATTGTCTACATAATTTTCTTTGGCCACAGCATCAATGGCTGATAGGTAATCATCCATAACCTGTCCGCCCCAGTCTTTACTGATTTCCTCATTCCAAGCCACTCCATGACCCGGCATTCCACGACGATTAGGAGCTACCACGATATATCCATTAGCCGCCATTAACTGTAAATTCCATCTGTAGGAATAAAATTGGGTCAATGCAGATTGTGGTCCGCCTTGGCAATACAAGAGTGTTGGGTGTTTTTTTGAAGCGTCAAAATTAGGAGGGAGTACCACCCAAACTAACATTTTTTTACCATCTGTAGTGGTTACATATCGTTTCTCTGTTTTGCTTAGCGCCAAAGTGGAGTACGTAGCAGTATTAACATTCGATAGTTGTTTCCACGTGTTTTTGCTCAAATTATAAGAGTATATTTCTGAAGCATGATTCATATCGGTTCGTGTCACTAGAATGTTTTCACCAGTAAAACCAATAAGATCATTCACATCAAAATCACCTTCGGTTAGTTGACGAACTGTTATGGCAATGCGTGTTGCGCCAGGAAAATTCACTTCAAAAAGCTGTTTTGTCCCATCAATTGGGGCTACAAAATAAACTTTCTTTCCATCAGCACTCCACATATAATGATCCACTGTACCATCCCAATTTGCGGTAAGGTTTATCTTTATTCCTTTAAAAAGAACTATGATGTCATTTTTGTCTGCTTCATACCCATCGCGTTTCATTTGTAGCCATGTTAAATTCCCGCTTGGTGAAAACTGTGGAGTGGTATCATAACCTTGGTTTTCTTCGGTTATGTTTGTAGTTTTTTTTGTCTCTAGATTGTACTCAAAGATATTGGTGTTAGTAGAAATAGCATATTCAGTCCCCGCTTTTTTCTTGCACACGTAATAAATATTTTTGCTGTCTGGAGACCAAATATAATCTTCATCACCACCAAAAGGTTTTTGTGGACTATCAAAATTTTCTCCTTCTTGGATGTCAATTCCTAATGCACCATCTTTATTTTCTTTAAAAAAAACATGGTTGTATTTGCCTTCATTCCAAGTGTCCCAATGGCGGTAATTCAATCCATCGTAGATTTGCACGTCTGATTTTTGAAGTTCTGGATAAAAATCTTTTCCGTGCACTTTTTCAACTTTTACTTCTTCGTGGTACACCACGTATTTCCCATCTGGCGAAATATTTTTGTCTTTCAGAATGTCTTTTGTATCTTTAATTTCAGTAGGATTTCCGCCCTCTAAGGGAAGCGCATACATTTTTGATTCGGATTTATTGTCTGAAACAGAAGGTATGCTTACTTTGTAAATCACATTTTTACCATCTAAGGAGATTCCTAGTGGGGTTACTCGACCTAGTTTCCAGAGTAATTCTGGAGTCATTGTATTTTGTGCCATTGTGTTTAAACTGATCATTAGTAAGGATATAAAAAGTGTTTTTTTCATGGGTAAAATTGCTTTTTTAGGATGTTAAAAATAGCTCTTTTTTTCCTATTTTAGTCTTGTAGAGGAAGGTTTTTTAGCCCCGATAGCAGTGGAAATCCTTTCTAGTCTTACATGTATTTCAGGTCTCTGAAATGTGTGTAAGACTAGAAAGATTGTAACGGATAGCGGGATTAGCTCCTAAAAAGTATTATTTTTATAAAAAAATTTCGAAATGGACCTGAGTTACTGGGAATTGAAAAACTGGTTTACTAATGTAGATTATACCATTGTAGGTAGCGGAATAGTGGGATTGCATGCGGCCTTACGCTTGCGCGAAAGGTTTCCAGACAGCAAGATATTAGTTCTTGAAAAAGGGTTTTTGCCACAGGGAGCAAGCACTAAGAATGCTGGTTTTGCTTGTTTTGGTAGTCTTTCTGAGGTTATAGACGATTTAAGAACACATACAGAGGAAGAAGTTGTTCAATTGATACAGAAAAGATGGCAAGGACTTCAATTATTGAGAAACAAACTTGGGGATGCTGCCATTGATTTTAAACCTCATGGTGGTTATGAGCTTTTTTTAGAAGAAGATCAAGATGTTTTTCTGGACTGTATGGGGAAACTTCCTTTTGTGAATGATGTTTTAAAACCTCTGTTTAAATCGGACGTTTTTGCAAAAGAAATAGATCGATTTGGGTTTAAAGGAATACACGAATACTTGATTTTTAATCCTTTTGAGGCACAAATTGATACCGGAAAAATGATGCATGCCCTGCTTAAAGAGGCGATAGCAAAGAATATTTTAATCCTAAATACACAAACGGTTACTGATTTTCATGACGCTGGAAACCAGGTTACTGTAGCTTTAGGATCGTTTAGTTTTAGTACCAAAAAATTGTTTTTTGCTACTAATGGTTTTGCTCAGAAATTAACACACAATGCGGTACAACCAGCAAGAGCTCAGGTTATAATTACAGAGCCCATTACTGATTTATACATCAAAGGAACTTTTCATTTAGACCGAGGTTATTATTATTTTAGGAATATTGACAATAGGATTTTATTAGGTGGCGGCAGAAATCTAGATTTTGAAACAGAAAACACCACTGAATTTGGTCAGACAGAAATTGTACAAAAAAAATTGGAACAACTCTTAAAAGAAGTAATTTTGCCAAATCATGATTTTAAAATAGCGCATAGCTGGAGCGGAATCATGGGAATAGGAACAAGTAAGAATCCCATTGTTTCGACTCTTTCTGACAACGTGTATTGCGGTGTGCGTCTAGGAGGAATGGGTGTGGCAATAGGGAGTTTAATAGGTACAGAATTAGCAGATTTACTATAATGGGAACACGAATTACACCAAAAAAAAACAAACAACCCGTCAAAAAAAACACAAGTTCTATTGGCAGTAAGATCAGTAGGTTTTTGCTCAAAGTATTACTTTGGTTTTTTGGGCTATCTCTTTTTTTTGTGGTTTTTTTCAAGTTTGTTCCTGTGCCTTTTACACCTTTGATGGTTATTAGAGTTTTTGAAAATAAACTTGCTGGTAAAGAAGTTTTTTTCAGTCACGACTGGGAACCCATTGAGAATATTTCCATGAATTTACAAAAAGCAGTTATTGCTAGTGAGGATGGGACGTTCCTAACGCATAATGGTTTTGATTTTGTAGCTATGCAAAAAGCTTATAAAAGTAACGAGAGAGGTCGCCGTATAAAAGGGGGAAGCACCATATCCCAACAAACTGCGAAAAATGTATTTTTATGGCAAGGCCGTAGTTATTTGCGAAAAGGTTTAGAGGCGTATTTCACAGTTTTGATTGAACTAATATGGGGCAAAGAACGCATTATGGAGGTTTACCTGAACAGTATTGAAATGGGTAATGGTGTTTACGGAGCGCAAGCGGCAGCTGAACACTGGTACCGAAAAGGAGCTTCAAGCATGACCCCGAAGCAAGCTGCTGGTATAGCTGCCATATTACCCAATCCTCGGAAATACTCAGCAACAAGTTCCTCAACATATATTAATAACCGAAAGGCTAAAATTGTTAGGATTATGAGGACTGTAGGTAAAGTCAATTATCCTAAGTAGATCGTGAGGTTATAGCTTAGATTTATAAAAAAACCGTAATAGCTGGTTATTAGTTATTACGGTTTTTTTGTGTTTTGAAATCAAAAAAACTTTAGTATTAAAGTGATATAAAATAAAAAAGCCTCACATTGCGGTAAGGCTTAATTGTACTGGTGGAGAATATCGGATTCGAACCGATCACCTTCCCGAAGGCTTTCGGGACGCTCTATTCAAATGATTTATTTGATATTAAAAATTCAATATATTTTCTGCTTTTCTTCTTTTTGATTTCCATTTCTCTTTTTACAGCTAATGACCGAGAATCAAAATTTTCAAAATAAACTAATACCCAATCTTTAGCCACTTTTGTATAAGTACTTCTACTATTTAAATGATCATTAAGTCTATTTTGAATATTTTCGCAGGATCCAGTGTAATATTTATCCAAAGTTTTAGAAAAAATAATATAAGTATAAAACATAGGCTTTAAAACAAAAAAGCCTCACATTGCTGTAAGGCTTGAATTTTACTGGTGGAGAATATCGGATTCGAACCGATCACCTCTTGCCTGCCAGGCAAGCGCTCTAGCCAAATGAGCTAATCCCCCAAGGTGATCGCAAATATACTATAATAATCAGCCAAAAAACAAATTTTAAAGACAAATTCATTCTTACAAGGAGTTGATGAATTCCGCATTACTTTTTTTAACTTTACCCAAAAAAAGTATGATTTCTGAAAACGCAATGGGTTCCTTAGAGACCAGCATCAATAATAGAGTAGCAACGGTAACTTTTAGTCATCCCTCGAGTAACTCCTTTCCAAGAGAACTATTGAATCGTTTAACAGCTGAATTTAGCACATTAGACCAAAACCCAAACGTGTCTGTAATTGTGATTCAAAGTAGTGGTACTGGAGCGTTTTGTGCAGGTGCTTCTTTTGATGAGTTGCTTGCGGTACAAGATGAGGTTGCTGGTACACATTTTTTCTCTGGTTTTGCAAACTTGATAAATGCCATGCGCAACTGTTCTAAGCTTATTATAGGTAGAGTGCATGGAAAAGCAGTAGGAGGTGGAGTAGGAATTGCATCGGCTTGTGATTATGCGATGGCTACGCAGCATTCCGCAATTAAATTATCTGAACTGGCCATAGGAATAGGGCCGTTTGTAATTGAACCTGCTGTAACCCGAAAAATAGGGAAAACAGCAATGTCTGAAATGACTTTGGCGGCACAAGAATGGAAGTCCGCTGAATGGGCCAAATCAAAAGGACTATATGCCGTAGTTTGTGACAGTATAGAGGAGCTGGATCTTGCAGTAAGTAATTTTAGCAACACTTTGTCAAGTTATAATCCTGAGGCATTGCTGGAAATGAAAAAAGTACTTTGGGAAGGAACGCAAAATTGGGACACGCTTTTATTAGATCGTGCTGCTATTTCGGGGAAGTTGGTTTTTTCTGAATTTACTAAAAATGCTTTAGCACAGTTTAAAAAATAGAATGAAATAAGGAGTCACTCTAATGGATGGTTTATAGCTAAAATTAAAAATCAAAAATGCTTTGTAATAATGTATAATGAATGGTTAGAAACTAAGAAACAATTCAGAACTGGCCTAATGATTTCATTAATTATTGTTTTTGCTTTGTTAATTTGGCCTGGAAATAAAATTGATACCTCTCAAGTGGAATTTATCAAAGAAACAGTTATTGTCGATTCGAAACCATTTTTTGATGAGGAACATCACGGAAAAAGTGGGGCCGAATATTTTGTTATACTAAACTTTAAAGGGTACAATCAAGAATTTAGAATAACTGGTATCGACTATAATTTTTTGAAGTACGATGAATTTGTAAAAATTAATTCGGGAGATACATTGGAAATTGGAAGGACTTCTAATGAAATTCATACTTTAAAAAAAAATGGTATTGATTACCTTAACTATACAAAAGCCGAAACCAATCGGGGATTAAGTATTTATTTTATAGGCTATTTATTTATTCCAATGATTCCAATTTGTTTAATTGTTCAATTTTTCAAGAAAAGACCATGTTTTAGATTTAACAATAAATCTTATGAAGTTCCTTTTGATGTAATAACTTTTCTAACATTCATAACTACGATAATTATATTGTTATTAAAAATGCCTGAATTTCAAATAATTTCAAATGGTGAGTTTTACAAATAATACATAGAAAATAGGCTATTCATCTTATAGCTTTATCATGAATCAGACTTAATTTGAAGTTGATTTTGAACTGGAAAAATTAGTCATTAACAGAAATGTTAGGTTTTTTAATCCTCTATTTCACAAGTCGACTAACCGTAGGTATCT
Organism: Flavobacterium sp. FPG59; assembly: GCF_002150205.1. Taxonomy (NCBI): domain Bacteria; kingdom Pseudomonadati; phylum Bacteroidota; class Flavobacteriia; order Flavobacteriales; family Flavobacteriaceae; genus Flavobacterium; species Flavobacterium sp. FPG59. The sequence continues at coordinate 7,655 of NZ_MTCA01000127.1, forward strand.
CAATATAAAATAGCAAAACCCCCGAAAAATTATTTTTCGGGGGTTTTTATTGGGTTACAGTTTTAAAATCAACTCTATTTAAACTGTTTTTTGAGCCGTGTTTTTAGAATATTTATATCCCGCAAAAATAGCCACTAGTGCCATTGGCAAAAGGTAATCATCTATAGGTGCTGCAGGAGCATCAGCTCCTTCTAGTCCGTCGGCTGTACCATCAGTGTCACCCGGAGTTTGTGCTAGCATGGTAACACTAGAGAGTATAAAAAAAGCAACGATATAAAATTGTATTACTATGTTTTTCATGATTTAATTTTAAAATTTTAATTCTAGTACCTGTTTTTTATTGGCTACAGCCTAAAAAATAGCTTTTTTAGTTACAGTTTTATTGTCCTCTGAAGTAATTTGGATTAAAACAGCTTGTTTGCTTGCCGTAACGTTTTTGATACTTGCTGTATTTGCATTTACCTCTTTTTGTTCTGCAATTAAAACGCCTCTTATATCAAAAACGCGGATGTTTTTGATAGCATTTTTTCCTGTAGATACGTTTAACGCTCCATTTTGATTGAATACAATTACGCTATTTTCATCAAAGTTAGGTGTATTGATGTCTAATGTTTGGTTGTTTTTGAAAGCAATTTCGAAACGGTTTTTAAAAGTTCCCGCTTCACTGGTAAATGTGAATGAACTTGTTTTAAGGTTTTGCTCTGTCCCTGCTTTTAGATCTTTAAGTACAATTTCTTGGTTGCCTAAAAATAAACCGTCTACCTTGTCTATAGCAATGGTAAAAGTACCTGCAAGTTCTGTTTTAAAACTTAAAGGAACAATGTCACTAGAATCAAATGGTAATCCTTTGGCTTGAATAACAAATTCTTCTCCTTTTAAAGAGCTAGTTAGAGCAGTTTCATTATCATTGATGTATCTCCCGTCTAAAGTATTGTCAATTTCGCTAGTGGCGCCATCCATGTAAGCAACCATCATTTGGTTCACTGGTTCAGTGCCTTTAGATAGATTCAA
>NZ_MTCA01000097.1:0-10868 GCF_002150205.1 Flavobacterium sp. FPG59
TTCGATCCAAGAATCTACAGCCTCCATCAATTCAAGAATTTTAGGTACCCAAGCAGCATCATTATTCAATCCACCTAAAGCAGAACCTTGAATAACTGGACAGTTGTCTCCATCGTACTCATAGAAAGACAATAAGTCTCTAATTTCCATTTCAACTAACTCTAATAACTCAGCATCATCAACCATATCCACTTTGTTCATGAAAACTACCATTCTAGGAATACCTACTTGGCGACCTAAAAGGATGTGCTCACGTGTTTGTGGCATTGGCCCATCAGTTGCAGCTACAACAAGAATAGCTCCATCCATTTGAGCAGCTCCTGTAACCATGTTCTTCACGTAATCCGCGTGACCTGGACAGTCAACGTGTGCATAGTGACGATTAGCAGTTTCGTACTCAACGTGCGATGTATTAATTGTAATACCTCTTTCTTTTTCTTCAGGAGCATTATCAATTTGATCAAATGATTTTGCTTGACAGTAACCAGCATCAGATAATACTTTTGTGATTGCTGCTGTTAAAGTAGTTTTACCGTGATCTACGTGTCCGATCGTACCAATATTTAAGTGTGGTTTCGAACGGTTAAAGGTTTCTTTTGCCATTTTACTTAATTTTAATCTTGTTATATATTAATTTTTATTTCCTACTTACTTGAGCCAACTACGGGAATTGAACCCGTGACCTCTTCCTTACCAAGGAAGCACTCTACCTCTGAGCTAAGTCGGCAGAACCTCTTATCAAAGAGCTCGAATTACAATTTTTAAATTTTTCAATTCAAAAAAAACACAATTCAAGTTTTCTAGTGGGGAGAGCAGGATTCGAACCTGCGAAGTTCACACAGCAGATTTACAGTCTGCCCTCGTTGGCCGCTTGAGTATCTCCCCAACTTTTTTTATTTTATACCTCAATAATTTGAGCCGGCGGAGGGACTCGAACCCACGACCTGCTGATTACAAATCAGCTGCTCTAGCCAACTGAGCTACGCTGGCAAATCAATAAAAAAAGTCCGCTATTTCTAACGGACTGCAAATGTATAGATTTTATCTCTCAATCAAAACATTTTTTGAAAAAAATTTATATTAAATATGAGAACTAATCTTTTCTTTTCTCTTGAGCAACATTCGCTCTAGAGATTCTGAAGATAACTCTATCGCTTCTTCAAAGGTTTTACACTGCTTTTTGACCAGAAATTCATCACCAGGAACAATTATTTTTACTTCGGCAATTTTATTTTCCTTTTCGCTAGTTTTTTCTACTTTCAAAAAAACATCCGACGACACCACCTTGTCATAGTACTTTTCTAACTTATCCAATCTTTCTTGAATAAAATCAACTAGCTTCTTGTCAACTGTAAAGTTAACTGCATGTACACTTACCTTCATGATCTTCTTTATTTAATGGTTCAAATTTTATTTTTACTTTCTCGAGGATGAGCCTTTGCATATACGTTTTTCAACTCAGCTAAACTGTTATGGGTATAAACTTGCGTAGAAGCTAAACTCGAGTGACCAAGCAACTCTTTTACTGAGTTTAAATCAGCTCCGTTATTTAATAAATGTGTAGCGAAAGTATGTCTTAGAATATGCGGACTCTTTTTTACCTTCTCTGATATGTTACTAAAGTACGAATTTATTAATCGATACACAAAAGAATCACTTAATTTATCTCCTTTTTTAGCTAGAAAAAAACACTCTTCATCATTAATCGTAACTAGCGTCCTTCTTTCTTCTTGATAACGAGATATTTGATCTTTAAGCATAGGCAACAATGGAACTATTCGCTCTTTATTTCGCTTTCCTAATACTTTTATAGTGTTGTTTGATAAATTTACATCTGAATTTTTTAAATGTATTAACTCCGTCCGGCGAATACCGGTAGCATAAAACAACTCTACAATTAGAGCATTTCTTATTTGCTCAAAACCTTCAGCATGCTGGGTTCCAAACAAAAGATTTTGCATTTCATTTTCCGAAAAAGGTATTTGTACTTTTTTAGCCGTTTTGAGAGCTTTATGTTTTAGCAAAGGACTTGTCTCAATTTGCTTTATCTTCATTAAAAATTTAAAGTAGGCTTTAAGGGAAGCTACTTTACGATTGACAGAACTATTCGAAACCGACTTATCCACTAGTGAGACTATCCAGTTTCTTATTTGAACATAATGAACATGATCTATAGTTTCTTGGTCAAATTCTTTTTTCATGTATTCCGAAAATGCATCCACATCCACACAATAAGCCATAATGGTGTGTGCTGAATATTTTTTCTCCAAGGTGAGATAATCTCGAAATGCATCTTTATTAGTAGCCATAAAAAAAACCGTTAGCATCAAAGTTATTAAATTTTGATGACTAACGGTTTTATTTTTCCGTAAAATAGATTAACTCTCTAAGTTATCTCTCATATTTTGGATATAAGCCGCTTTTTGAATTTTGATTCTATTCGTTACTGAAGGCTTAATAAAAGCAGTACGCGCTCTTAATTGACGAACAGTTCCTGTTTTATCAAATTTTCTTTTGTAACGTTTTAACGCTCTATCGATATTTTCTCCGTCTTTAATTGGTATAATTAACATAATATAGACACCCCCTTTCTTTAGGCTGCAAAAGTAGACATTATTTTTACTTTATCGCTATTTATTGTTATTTATTTTGGGTGTGCCGGTAAAGAAGTATTTCTTATCTATTGAAATACCATCTTTTTGCCGTCAGGCTATGCGCTACAATCTTTATTTGCTGCTACGCATCCATAAAGGATTTCCACTTCTATCCTTCACACAAAAAAAGAGCCTTGAAACACAAGACTCTTACTAATATTTATAACTCGTACCTTATACATAAGGGAACTAAACTATTTTACAGCTGGTTCATAATTTTGATTATCAATAATCATTTTTCCTAAAATTTCTTTTAAGATTTCAGATGTACCTCCACCAATAGGCCCTAAACGACTATCTCTAAACAAGCGTGCTAAAGGATACTCCTCCATATAACCGTAGCCTCCTAGCATTTGCAAACAACTGTAAATAGTCTCATCAGCTACTTTTGTCGATTTTAATTTTGCCATTGTTGCTTCTTTAACCACATACTCACCTTTATCAAGACGGGCTACTGCAGCATAATTGAAAATTTTACAATGCTCAACCTCCGTTGCATGTTCAACAAGCGTATGTCTTAATGCTTGGAACTTACTGATTTTTTTACCAAAAGCCTCACGTTGAGACATATATTCAATAGTATAATCAATAGCATATTCACCTCTAGCATGCGCATTGATTGCCATAATTAAACGCTCTAAAGCAAAATGCTGCATGATGTACGGAAATCCTTTACCCTCTTCACCCATTAAATTTTCAGCAGGAATTTCTACATTATCAAAAGCAATCTCTGCTGTATCCGATGCTCTCCAGCCTAGTTTATCAAGTTTTGAAGCTGATATTCCTTTCAAACCCGTATCCATCAAAAAAATACTAATTCCCTTGTTACCAAGTTCTGGGTTTGTTTTGGCAGCCACAATGTAATAATCTGCATATATACCATTAGTAATAAATGTTTTTGAACCATTGATTACATATTTGTCCCCTTTTTTAACGGCGTTAGTGCGCATTCCCGCAACATCACTACCTCCAAAAGGTTCCGAGATACACAAAGCACCTATTTTTTTTCCAGCGATACTCGGGACCAAGTAATCTTGTTTTATCCTTTCATCACCTTCGGCATTTAAGTGTGTCATAGCCAAATAAGCATTAGCCCACATGGCCGCAGCAAAACCTGATGATTTTATTTTTTGTAATTCCTCAAGGAAAATAACCGTGTAAAATAAGTCTAAACCAAGACCGCCATATGCCTCTGGGTAAGCTATACCAAAATAACCCATTTCCCCGAATTTCTCCCAAATAAAGCGCTCTATTGTTCCTGTTTTTTCCCATTTCTCAATGTGCGGAACTACTTCTTTTTGTAAAAAACCTTTTAAACTTTCTCTAAATGCCTGGTGCTCCTCTGTGAAGTAAATTGAATTCATATGTTTTTTTTCTTTTTTAACAAATTTTAGATTGGTAGAAACTAGATATAAAGTCAGTTTCTGGATAAGTACTAAAAAACAAAATTAGAAAGAACAATAAAAATACGTTTGTTCAAATTATAACAAAAAAACGTACTTTTTTATTCTAGTTTTTTGATAGTTCTATTTAAAGTCCAAATATAAGGCAATTATTTTTGCTTTATCAACAGGAAATCCCTTAATTTTTGTTAAATCCTCAATATTTTTTATGTTTCCATTCATACTTCTGTATGTTACAATTTCTTTAGCAAGTGCATATCTAAAGTAATGAAACGCGCTAAGCTCTTTTAAAGACGCATTATTAATGTCAACTTTCTTAGTATTAGGAAGTACTCCAACTTTAAAATGAATGTTTAATTTCTCTATAACTTCTGGAGACAGCCCCCATATCTCATCCATTTGCTCCATTGAGACAAACCCTCCAAGAGTTTCTTTTTGTTTCAAAATTCGGGAAGAAATAGCATCTCCTATTCCGTAGACCTTCATCAAAGCTTCTTTATCAGCTTGATTGATATCTAATACTAATACCTTTTCTTTTTTGGCAAAAGTCTGATACTCCTGATTTTTATATTCTTTATAAGTAGTGGTGCTTTTTTTATACCCAACCCAATTAGGAAACTTAAACAAAGGAGATATAGTTTCAAGTAATGAATCTGAAATTTGTGTAACACGCTGGAATTCCTCTGGAGAATTTACAAATTTATTCTGCTTTCTAAAAGCAAGTAACCTGTCTATTTCTTGTGTAGACATCCCTAATTTATAGCCTTTGTAATCTGAAATGAAATTGGGATTAAATGCATATTGTTGCTTTGGTATATTTTCATTAACATTCTTCTCATAATCCAAAGTTGACTGCAACGCAATCCACTGTAACTCCTGCGGCGACTGTTTAATGGCAGTACTAAAATCAAAACAATAATAGCATATTTGTAAAAAAATAATGATAGTAAATAACACTATAATTCCAAGACGTTGTTCTTTATTGAACTTTAAAAAGGATTCAAAAGATTTGAAGTTCATAATTTGATTGAAATCATTAAAAGTTAAATGAATATAAAAATAAAAAAAATATAGAATCTATCCTTAAACAACATGCGTATTTAGAACAAAAATATAAGAGTAATTATAATAAATCGATAAAAAAGAGCTGAAAAAGGATATTAAACTATTTTTTATGAGTTAAAAATCAATTATTGTTTTTATTTTTTATAAAAAACAATACATTTGGAGCTTAATAACTTAAAACATTAAACAACCATGTCAATTTGGAGAGTTAAACCAGTATCAGCTTTTGAAGCTGATATGAAAAAAAGTCAATTAAAAAGAGTTTTAGGAAAGTGGAGTCTTACTGCAATTGGTATTGGAGCAATTATCGGAGGAGGAATATTTGTTCTTACAGGTACTGGAGCCTATAATCATGCTGGTCCAGCACTAGCGCTTTCATTTGTAATTGCAGGTATTGCCTGTGTATTTGCAGCATTATGTTATTCAGAATTTGCTTCTATTTTACCTGTTGAAGGATCTGCTTACGCTTATGCATATGGAACTATTGGAGAAATATTTGCTTGGATAATCGGTTGGGGATTAATATTAGAATACGCAATGGGATCTATGACGGTCGCCGTTTCGTGGTCAGGATATTTTAATAAAATGCTCAAAATGTTTGGAGTTCAACTCCCGGAATGGCTAACTGCAGATCCAGCTAGTTACACTGGTGAAGGTTTTTCTATGAACTTACCTGCATTTTTAATTGTACTTTTAGTAATTTCATTACTAATTAAAGGAACTGAAAAGGCAGCTAGTGCCAATAACTTTATTGTAATTTTAAAAGTATCTGCAGTAATTTTTGTTATTATTGCTGGAGCATTTTTTATAGATGTAGACAACTGGACACCATTTATCCCTGAAGTACAAACCATTATTGTTGACGAAAAACCGCATCAAGCGTATGGAATTAATGGAGTTATTTCTGGAGCAGCGGCTATTTTCTTTGCTTATGTAGGTTTTGATGCTGTTTCTACCCAAGCAGGTGAAGCAATCAACCCTAAGAAAGATGTGCCATTTGCAATTATTGCATCGTTATTAGTATGTACTATTCTATATATATTGGTTTCTTTAGTTTTAACTGGTATGATTAGCTACCAAGATTTCAATCCACTAGGAAAATATCCTGAAGCGATAAAAGCTCCTGTTGCTTACGCATTTGATATTGCTGGTCAAGCTTGGGCTGGTTACATTATTACCATTGCTGCTACTGTAGGTTTAATATCAGTATTAATGGTAATGATCATGGGACAATCTCGTATATTTTTAGGAATGTCAAAAGATGGATTAATCCCACCTGTATTCTCAAAAATCAATCCATTATCTGGAACTCCTAAAACAAACTTGATGATTTTAGGTGGATTTATTGCCACTGTTGCTGCCTTTACACCTATTAGTAAACTAGCAGAAATGACAAGTTTTGGTACTTTATTTGCCTTTACAATGGTATGTATTGCAGTATGGATGCTTAGAGTTAAACAACCAGAATTAGTTCGTACATTTAAGGTTCCTGCTTTACCAGTAATTGCTATTTGTGGAATTGCAATCAACACTTGGTTGATGATTAATTTAAGTATTCAAGCTCAATTATTTTCACTAGGATGGTTAGCAATTGGAATTCTGATTTATTTCCTTTACGGAAAACGAAATTCGAAATTGAACAATGACATACAAGAATAAAAACAAGAAAGGCTCCTTTTAACTAAGGAGCCTTTTTTTATAGATCAAAAACAGAAGTACGCTTAGCACGAATAAGATCTTTTAACTTCATCCAAAATGCAAGCGTAAGATAGACCGCAAACCACAACCCTACTGTTACAAAGGATAAGTATATAAAGAACAGACGAACACTACTAGCCCGCATCCCTAAAGTGTCTGCTAACCTAGAAGACACATGAAACCCGTGTTTCTCGAAAAAAAATTTTAGTTTTAAAATTGCTGACATAATACTTGAGTATAGAAATACAAAATTACAATTATTATCACATGTACTTATACATAATTATTTGTTTTTAAGTAAATCAATGCCAATACTACATTGTAAACACTTACTTTGATTACAATACTCATTTTTTAATTGCAAAAGAGTTTGTGTGTCAAAAGCATTTTTTGATTTGATCCCAAATGAACTAAACTTATCAATAATTGAATTCTTTTCGGGTGTGATTTCTTTGAGAAGGTTAATAAAATCTTCGGAAACCTCTTTACCTAAACTTTTAAAATAGGTAAACTGCAGAGGTATTATAGTATTAATTACAATCAAATCAATAAATGATTTAGAGAGTGCTTTTCTCTTTTTAGGACTCGCTTTATCAAACTGGTAATGTGTACACCAATATTCTGAAGAAGTGATTTGAAATAAACTATAACAATTTTGCAGAGACTTTAGAGTACTAATTTTCGAAAATAAATTTTGTTGTAAATGAAACAAATTACATAATTGAGACAGTCTTATGGTAGGAAAATTATCAGGGCGATGTTTAAAAAACTGAACTGGCTCTATAATTTCTTTTTCAATTTGGTATTTATGAAGTAAATAAAAATACCTGAACTTTAAATCCTTAAAGTAATTGTCTTCTTTTTCTGTATCTAATAATCCAGCGGTACCAAAAAGTAAAGCTTCTAGATTTTCAACTTCAAAACTTTCTTTTCTTATGGTAGCAAATGGAATAGATTGTGCTATCTTTAAAAAAGTATCACCATTAGTGTTTAGCCCAAAATTTTTGGCTAGAAGACAAAACAAAACCGCTTCCCAATCTTGATTAGTTTGCTTCAGCATTTCAAAAATAGTTTTGGATTTACGTTCTAAACGTTCAAAAAACAACCGTTCTTGCCAATTATTTAGAACAAAATCATCAACTTGATTGATTTGCTTCTCACAAAAAATCCATGATTTAGGAGCAACCAGAGATTGATAGTTGCTAAGAATAGAAGAATCAACAACATTTTTTAGCTCCAATACTGGAATTTCGGTGTTATTTTTCCTAAAAATTTCGGTGTCATGTTCCCAAACAACATGCAAAATAACACTGTCATAGGCATCATCTTTTTCATGATGATGTACATACCAATCTGAAGATTTTATATGTATTTCAACATTTCCCGCCCATTTTTGACCCTCAATCATTATCTGAGCGTTAAAAAAATCTGGTCCAGAAAGTTCAAGATATTGTCCTGAGTGGATAATATTCAAAGAATCACCTTGTTGCGTTTTTAAATCGAGGACGTTGAATTTCTTAAACTTCCAAATATAATGAAGAAAATCTTCTTTCATACTTTTTATATTTCACATTACACTAAAGTAATGAAAATATTCTACTTACAAGTATAAAAATAACAGCTACAAAACTGGAGTAAAACTTTTATTTCATCAAATACAATTGCGCACAAGCACGAGCATCGGACAGCGCTTCATGGTGATTAAGCTCTATATTCATTTCGCGACAACAATCACTTAGTTTTGTAGGCTTCAATCCTTTGCTTCGGTATATTTTGACCGTACATTCCCATCGATCTGCGATATTTAAATCCGAATAATCCAAGTAATTATTCGCCATGGACTTAGCCAAAACATTCCGATCAAAACTCTCGTTATGTGCTACAATTACACGATTACAAAGCCTTTTGTGAATTTCAGGATATATTTCAGCAAAAGTCTTTGCGTACTCTGTATCGTATGGATGAATTCCATGCACTTGAATTGTGTATGGGGAATAATAATTATTAGGTGGCTGTATCAAGGTAACAAATTCATCAACAATAATACCGTTTTCAACAGTTACAATACCTACAGAACAAGGGTGATAACCAATTGCTGTTTCAAAATCTATTGCAGTAAAAGTCACTATAATTCTCTATTAAGGTTACATTTACAAAAATACATCAAAAATAAGTTCCTTAAACTCAAAAACCCTTTTAACCTGTTCATAAAACGACTGCATCAAAACAAAAAAGCCTACATTGTAAAAACAAAGTAGGCCTCAAATTCTATTATAAGCTATCTATTTAATAGAACCAATAATATCATACTTGGTAATAATATGGTGATTGCCATTAGCAAGTTCAACTAAGACAGCTTCGTTTTCTTTAGTAAATAATTTAGAAACCTCTTCAATAGGAGTTCCATGCTTCACTACGGGAAAAGGTTTGCCCATCACCTCTTTTATTGGTTTATCAGCTACATTTTTATCTGCAACATAACTTTGAAACAAATCACTTTCGTCAACAGAGCCTACAAAACCAGTAATATCAATTACCGGAATTTGAGAAATCTTGTATTTACGCATGCGCTCAATAGCATGAGAAACTAGCTCTTCGGTACGAACAACAATAAGTGGCTTATCAATATGATCCTTTATTACATCCTCTGCTTTAGTTACTTCTTCTTCTAAAAATCCACGTTCACGCATCCATTCATCATTATACATTTTCCCTACGTAACGGCTTCCTGAATCATGAAAAAGTACCACTACCACATCCTCTGGCTTAAAATGCTCTTTCAATTGCAACAATCCTTTGATAGCAGCACCTGCCGAGTTCCCAACAAATATCCCTTCCTCAAGTGCAATTTTTCGAGTGTAAACTGCAGCATCTTTATCTGTAACTTTTGTGAACCCATCAATAAGAGAAAAATCGACGTTTTTAGGAAGAATATCTTCCCCAATACCTTCGGTGATATAGGAATAAATTTCATTTTCATCAAAAATTCCCGTTTCATGATACTTTTTAAATACAGAACCATAAGTGTCAATTCCCCAGATTTTGATGTTTGGATTTTGTTCTTTTAAATACTTAGCAGTTCCGGATATCGTTCCACCAGTACCTACACCAACTACAAAATGAGTAATTTTACCATTTGTTTGTTCCCAAATTTCAGGACCCGTTTGCTCATAATGCGCAATTGCATTAGATGGATTATCGTATTGATTTACGTACCATGAATTAGGTGTTTCCTCAGCTAGTCGTTTTGAAACCGAGTAATATGATCTTGGATCAGTTGGTTCCACATCAGTAGGACATACAACAACTTTTGCCCCTACAGCACGTAGAATATCCATTTTTTCTTTTGATTGCTTGTCCGAAATAACACAAATCAATTTGTATCCTTTGATGATTGCTACTAGTGCAAGTCCCATTCCTGTATTACCAGATGTACCTTCAATAATGGTTCCTCCGGGTTGCAATCTACCATCAGCCTCGGCATCTTCAATCATTTTTACTGCCATTCTATCCTTTACAGAATTTCCTGGATTAAACGTTTCTACTTTTGCTAGAACGAGTGCCTCCACCTCGGCAGTAACTTTGTTTAGTTTTACTAACGGGGTATTACCAATGGTACCTAATATATTTTCTGCGTAATGCATAAAAAAGTGTATTTAAATTTAAGATTTGTTACAAAAACGAATGCAAAGATAGTGTTTTGTTAGAAATTATTCTTGCTCAAGACAGATTGCGTTCGTGATAGAAGCGGCATCCTTTTCTTGCTTTCTTTAAGCAAGAAAAGATAGAGCGCATAGCACGGAAAAACGCCCTAAAAATATTAATTAAAAAAATTCCAAATTAAACCAAAGCGAATAGTGAAATCACGGGATGGGTTGTTTGGCGAAGAATAAAAATTGTTTCCTGTAAAACTAGAATTAAAATGTTCTGCTTTTAAGTATATCCTAGTTCTTTGAATTTTTGCATTTATAAAAAAATCTAAATTTGGGTGATTCCCAATTTGTTTCTCGTTTTGAACAAAAAACTCGCCAATTAACGGGTTGTATTC
>NZ_MTCA01000162.1:0-6935 GCF_002150205.1 Flavobacterium sp. FPG59
GATTGTTATTTGCTTATTTTTTGAAAAGAAACAAACGATTCGGTTTCATAAATCAGCATTTTTTGCAAAATAGATTTACATAGAAAACTTTGTTTTAATTTTTGAATAAAAAAACACAAGGTTTCCATGGAGCGTTTTACCATCTGATTTCTTACTTTTGGAGCTATGAAAGCAATCAAAATTATTTTTTGGGTACTGTGGCGTGTTTGGTTTTATGTTCTAATGGCACTACCCATTCTGGTCATGTTTCCCTTTTTAGTATTGTCTATCGTGTCAGAGCGCGGATATCCTTACTTTTTTAAGATGGCTCGTATTTGGGCCAAGTGTATCCTATTTGGTATGGGTTTTTATTATAAAATTGATGAAGACCAGGCTTTAATTCCTCACAAGAGTTATATGCTAGTGGCCAATCATACCTCTATGACCGACATTATGCTGATGCTGGCTATTACCAAAAACCCGTTTGTTTTTGTTGGTAAAAAAGAACTCTCTAAGATTCCTTTATTTGGTTTTTTCTACAAAAGAACGTGCATTCTTGTAGATAGAAATTCATCAAAAAGTAGGTTAGAAGTGTTTGATAGAGCCCAAAAAAGGATTCAACAAGGATTAAGCATTTGTATTTTTCCCGAAGGCGGTGTCCCTGATGATGAATCTATTGTATTGGATGCTTTCAAAGACGGTGCTTTTAGACTGGCAGTAGATCACGGACTACCTATTGTGCCTATTACGTTACCTGATAATAAAAAACGATTTTCATTTACTTTTTTGAGTGGTAGTCCAGGTTTAATGCGTGTTAAAATTCACCAGCACGTTCCCACTACAGCCGTTGATGGCGCAGATCGAAAAGAAATTCGGGACCAGGTACGTTCCACTATTTACCATCAGTTGTTGTTATTTGCAGCAGGATCTTCTAAAACTCATAACTAATTCCGGTATATACTCCCATTACCATCGGCTTAAAGTTACTGCTGTTGTTTGTAAAAGTATTGATTTGGTACTTGAGCATGGGCTCTAAACTGAGTTGAAATGATTTTATCAGTTTGTAGCGTACTCCAAAGCCAAAATTAGTACTAAAGTGTACCGAATTTAAATTGGTTGCGCTACCAAGGGTTCCATTGAACCCTTCAGATTCCAATCTCACTTCATTATCCTTTAAAAGTAATGTACTAACACCTGCAATGAGATGTATTCCTATTTTTTTATCAATTACTTCATAGGACATTTCAAACGGAATTTCAAAATAATTCATCTGTTGGTTTAGTGCTCCTACATTGTTTTTTTGTAAGTTTTTCTCAAAACTAGATAGGGTAGTAGCGCCATTGTTGTTAGTAATTTCAATGGATGAAGAATTCCTGAAGTTAATGTTTGATACGGTATTATTTCTTAGTCCTGCTGTATAGGACACATTGTTTGTATTGTACCCTAAGGCTAACCTGTTTATACCACTGCGCAGGCTCATTTTTTGGTTCAAAGCATAGTGTATACCAATCCCATAACTTGATGAGTTGTCATTCGTTTTTTTATTTTGAGCCAGTTGAGGATCCAGTGCAGATCCGCTGCTGTTTGTGTTTAAATATACGGCTGCAACAGTAGGTGTTATTTTCCATTTGTTACCCTTTGTTGGGTTAGATTCTGGAGTTGTATTTTTATTTTTTAAAATTTCTTCCAAAGTGTTTATGGCAGCGCTCACTTCTTTATTTGTAACGGCTTGCGTCTTATTAAACATTTCAGTGTCAGTAATTTGTTTCTTTGATTGCGCATTTTGTACGGCTATGATATCTTTTGCAACGACACTGTTATCTTGTTGTTGTGCTAATGCTAACCCTTCTGAATCTTTTATAGCGTTATCACTTACCGATGTATTATTTTTTTGGATATGAACGAGATAATCCTTTTTATTCTTCTTTTGGTTCGAATTGATTTTAGGTCCAGTAACTCGTATAGTTTCTTTTTCATAATTCGTTTGGTTTGGTTGTTGGTTAGTCACTACTTGTTGCGGCTCCTTATCAAGGAGGTTTGGTTTGGTGATGAACTTCTTTTTTTGGAGCGTTTCTTTTTCTCTAGCTTTTGATTGGTTTACAATCTTTATTTCAGGTTTTGAACCCGCATATTGTGTTTTTTGAACTAGCAATAACCCTACCAATAATGAGGCCGCAATTCCACTTATTTTAAGCCAAAACGGTAAAACCTTTCGTCTTTTCTTTTTTTTGCGTAAACTTAGTTCAATAGCTTCCCACACCTGTGGCTCAGGTTGGACTTCAAAATCCTTAAATTGTTCTTGAAAATACCGGTCAATATTTTTTTTATCGTGCATTGTATTTTGTTCTAGTAGGGTTACCGGTATAAGAATTTATTTTTTCTCTCAAAATCATTCGGGCTCTGGCCAAATTTGATTTAGTTGTGCCCGTAGTGATATTGAGTATTTCGGCAATTTCCTTGTGTGAATAGCCGTCTAGTACATATAGACTAAATACTAAACGGTATTGATCAGGTAATTCTTGTACCATTTTGAGTAGCGTTTCCAGTGCTATGGGTTCATCATCAATTGTAATTTCTTCTTCAGCTAAGTCGGTATCCACAATATTCAAAAACCGTATGTCTTTAAATTTTTGTAAGGCATTGTTAATCATAACTCTTTTGGCCCAACCTTCAAAAGAGCCCTTGTTACTAAATTGATTTATTTTATTCAAGATGAGTATAAAACCATCATGCAAATTGTCTTGTGCATCTGAATAACTCTTAGAATATTTGAGGCAGATTCCAAAAAGTTTTTTTGCAAACAGTCCATACAGCTCCTCTTGTGCTTTTGGACAGTTTTTTTTACAGTTTGCAATGATTTGATCTAAACCCACAATTTGTTGTTCTATTTAGTTGTCTACTTTAATTTCTTTTTCTTCAAATATAGACACCCCATTAGCGTCTTTGCCTTTGTAAAATTTAAAAATATACGAACCCGTATTGGTTACATAAAATTGAAACGAAACTTCAGATAAAGGAGGTAAAGCTTGGTTACAAATTTGATCCTTATCTACTACAGTTTGTATGCCAATGGTTCTTACGTTGAGGTTTTTATCGTAGTAAATCCCTTGATATCCATGGCAACTAGTTGGTTTTTGATATTTGAGTGTAATGGTGTAGGTTTCTCCTAGCTTAAAAGAGGCAGGAACTTCATAACTAGCTACAGGCAATACTTCATAACTGTAATTTGGGTAATCATTGTCAGGGCTACAAGAAAGAAATGAGGCCCATAATAGTGTTAAAGCAATAATTTTTTTCATCTTTTTACATTTTTAGAATTTGACACTTATTTCAAAGGCTTGGGTTGAATTGTAGTTTCGGCCCAAACATTTGTTTTTTTAAATAGAGGTATCTTTGATAAAAAGGTTGCGTTTAAAGCAAAAAAAACCCGAAAAAATCGGGTTTTTAAAAAATTATTCTCCAGCTAATTCTTTAATTCTAGCTTTAATTTTAAGTTCTAGCTCATCGGCTAGTTCTGGATTGTCTTTAATTAAGGTTTTAACAGCATCCCGACCTTGACCTAATTTGGTTTCGCCGTAACTAAACCAAGAACCTGCTTTTTTAATTATTTCAAATTCTACTGCTAAGTCTAATATCTCACCTGTTTTTGAAATTCCTTCGCCATACATGATGTCAAATTCGGCTACTTTAAATGGCGGTGCCACTTTGTTTTTAACCACTTTTACTTTGGTTCTGTTTCCTAAAACATTATCACCATCTTTTATTTGTGTAGAACGACGAATGTCTAATCGTACAGATGCATAAAATTTCAAGGCATTACCACCCGTTGTAGTTTCTGGATTACCAAACATAACCCCGATTTTCTCTCTCAACTGGTTGATAAAAAATACCGTACAATTTGTTTTGCTTATGGTTCCAGTTAATTTTCTTAAAGCTTGTGACATCAATCTTGCGTGCAATCCCATTTTAGAATCACCCATTTCTCCTTCAATTTCACTTTTTGGTGTCAAGGCAGCTACGGAGTCAATTACTACAATATCAATAGCACCTGAGCGAATTAAATTTTCAGCAATTTCTAAGGCTTGTTCTCCGTTATCAGGTTGAGATATGATTAGGTTTTCAATATCTACTCCTAATTTTTCTGCATAATTTCTATCAAATGCGTGCTCTGCATCTATAAATGCTGCAATTCCTCCTGCCTTTTGAGCTTCGGCAATAGCGTGCAACGTTAAAGTTGTTTTACCTGATGATTCTGGTCCGTAGATTTCAATGATTCTTCCTTTCGGATATCCATTTACGCCAAGAGCTAAATCAACTCCCAAAGATCCCGAAGAAATTACTTCTACTTCTTCAATGGCTTTATCTCCCATTTTCATCACAGTACCTTTTCCGTAGGTCTTGTCTAGTTTGTCAAGCGTAAGTTGTAACGCTTTTAATTTAGATTCTTTTTCTGTACTCATCTTCTCTTTTACCTTTTCTTTCATCTATTTTTGTTTGTAACGCTATGAATTTAAGTGGTGTACCTTGGCAGCCACAATTTGATTATTGCAATTGATATATTGTTCTTGTAAAAATACTTCTTTTTCAATTACAATTTTTCCTTTCGATAAAAATTTGAAATCTATTTTCTAATTTATCGTTATTAGGTAAACAAAGCCTTTAATTCTGTGGCATCATGCGGGTTCATTTTTCCAGCCAAAACTAAGCTCAATTGTTTGCGTCTAAGTGCTGCTTCAAAACGTTGTTTTTCTAGTTCTGTTTCGGGAACAATTTGAGGAACTTCTACAGGTCGACCAGTGTCATCTACTGCAACAAAGGTATAGATGGCTTCGTTTGCTTTGGTTTTATTTCCAGATTCTCTATCCTCTACCCAAATATCAATATATATTTCCATAGAACTTTTAAAAGCTCTAGAAACTTTTGCTTCAACAGTAACTACGCTCCCTAGCGGAATTGCTCTATTAAACGCAACATGATTTACAGATGCGGTAACTACAATTCGGCGTGAATGTCTTCTTGCGGCTATACTAGCAGCACGATCCATTCTTGCCAGCAATTCTCCTCCAAAAAGGTTGTTCAAAGGATTAGTTTCACTAGGTAATACAAGATCGGTGAGTGTTGTTAAAGACTCAGATGGATTTTTTGGTGTCATATATAAAAGTTCTTATTTCAAAAAAAATAGATTAATTCAATAAATAAACGGCAAAAATTGCGGGCATAAAATAAATTACAATAGTTCTTGCACCATCATAATCCTTGGCTAAACGCTGCCCAAAAAGAAGCATTAACAAAGTGATACAGGCAAAAACGGCACCGTAAAACCCAAATATTTTTCCGCCATTAATGAACATTTCAATACAACCTACTACACTTAATATTCCCGTAATTAGTTCCAGAACAAGAACGTTCAGTAAAGCTAGTGGTACTTGATTTTTAAGTGGTGTGGCAGCAAAATGTCCTTTAAGCCATTCCACATTGTCTTTCCAATAAAATAGTTTGTCATAACTGGATTGTAAAAAGGTAATAGCCAAAAAAATTAAAATTAAAATTGAAGTAGTGTTGTTCATAGGTTTTATTTTTTATGGATTAATCGTGTTAGTTTTATAGACAAGTCGGTTAGGATAATTTTGGCATTTCCATTTCTTTCAATGTGATACATGGCATCTGATAGTTCTTTATAGATGTCAAAAATGTTATTTCCGTTAACAAAAGGAGCAAAATTCTCTAATTTGAATTTCTCTACTTTAGTTTCTATGTAAACAAGAGATGGTGTTTGATAGTTAAGCAACAACGCTTGTCGAAACATTTCAATACAAAACTGTATAAATTCCTTTTGGGTTTCTCTACCTAAAACGGCTATTTGTTCACTCCATTGTATCAAATCTTGAATGGCTGCTGCATTTCCTTTTGCCCTAAAGGCGGCTCTTACCCAGTCAACAAACCATTTTTCAAAAAAATCGGTTTCTCTATTGGGTTGCAACAATTGCTGGGCTTTATTATAATTTCCTTGGGCTTGATGTGCTATTTTTTGCGCTGTTGCGGAATCAACTTCCCATTCTTTCTCTAAGGCTTGGGCTATTGTAGACTCACTCAAACCATTAAAATGCAATACTTGACAGCGGGATCTAATGGTTTGTATAATATCTTCTTCGTTTTCAGAAATTAAAATAAACACTGTCTTATCACTAGGTTCTTCTAATAATTTCAACAATTTATTAGAGGCCGGTATGTTCAGCTTATCAGCCATCCATACAATCATGATTTTGTAACCTCCTTCAAATGATTTTAAAGCTAGTGATTTCAAAATCTCTTGTGCATCTTCAACTCTAATTTCCCCTTGTTTGTTTTTTACGTCTAATATTTGGTACCAGTCAAACAAGCTTCCATAAGGTTTTTTTTCTATGAATTCCCTCCATTCCGTAATAAAATCTAAGCTTTTGGGTTTTCCTTTTATGGCATCGGTGCTAACTGTGGGGTAAATAAAATGCAAATCAGGGTGTGCAAATTTCTCAAATTTGATGTTACAAGCTGCATTAGTTCCCTCGTTTTCACCTTGTGTGTTATTACAAATAATGTATTGTGCATAAGCTATTGCCATGGGTAATGTCCCAGATCCCTCAGGCCCAACAAACAGTTGCGCGTGTGGAATCCTTCCCAAACTAGCATTTTTTGTCAAGTGACTTTTAATGTGCTCTTGCCCTAATATATCTGAAAATTGCATGAAGCAAAGATAATAGAAAATGATTGAGACATAAATTTTTCAATTTTTAATTTTAAAAAAGAGAGGTCTTTATTCTTTTACATTATATAATGCCTACTTCACTTTGTATTTTTTGGTTTTTTAAATCCAGAAAGTTATTGTTATGATTTATGTTTTTCCAAATTACTTTTTAACAAGTGCGGAAACATTTTTTATTTTTTGAACATGAATACTACCAAATGAATTGTAAATAAAG
>NZ_MTCA01000058.1:0-16877 GCF_002150205.1 Flavobacterium sp. FPG59
ACCTAGAGGTCTTAAATCCTATAAAAGTGGTGCAATTTGGCGAAGGTAATTTTTTAAGAGCTTTTGTTGATTATGCTTTTCAAGTGCTTAATGATTCTTTAGAATTTAATGCAGGAATTGCAGTTGTTCAACCCATAGAGAATGGTATAGTCGACATGCTTAACAATCAAGATGGTTTGTATACGCTATTCTTGAAAGGATTAACTAAAGGACAAGAAATCCAAGAAAAAAAATTAATTACAAACTTGGTTACAGGGATTAATCCATATGTAAACTTTCAGGATTTTTTGGCTTTAGCCAAAGAAAAGGAGCTTCAATTTGTGATTTCTAATACTACTGAGTCTGGAATTGCTTATGTCTCATCAGACACTCCTACAATGCAACCACCTAGTTCTTATCCCGCTAAGTTAACACTTCTTTTATACGAAAGATTTAAGATTTTTAACGGCGATCCTACTAAAGGGTTGTGTATTATTCCATGTGAATTAATTAATAATAATGCAGATACGCTTAAGGAATTCATTATCAAATACAGTAATGATTGGAATTTAGGCACTGATTTTATAGATTGGGTAAACCAAAATAATAGTTTTCATAATACGCTAGTTGATAGGATTGTACCTGGTTATCCAAGAACTGAAATTGAGGAATACAACAATCAATTAGAGTACACCGACAATTTAATTGTAACTGCTGAAACCTTTTTTCTGTGGGTTATTGAAGGTGGTGACGCTTTAAGAGCCAAATTACCTTTTTATAAAACCAGTTTAGATGTGAAAATTGTAGATGATATGCAACCGTATAGAACGAGAAAAGTTCGTATTTTAAATGGTGCTCATACTGCAATGGTTCCATTTTCATTGCTATTTGGTAATGAAACTGTAAAACAAACTGTAGATCATATTTTTACAGGATCTTTTGTCAATGATGCTATTTTTAAAGAAATAAATGAAACAATAGCAATGGACAAGGTAGAACTTGATCTTTTTGCAGAGGACATTTTAGACCGTTTTAGAAATCCATTCATAAAACATAATTTATCAAGTATTGCGCTCAATTCTATTGATAAATTTAAAGTTAGAGTGTTGCCAAGTATTGTGGAATATGTTAAAAAGTTTGATAAAACACCAACAAATCTTACATTCTCTTTTGCTTGTCTCATTAGGTTTTATCAAGGAACTTGGAACGGAGAAAAACTGCCCCTTGATGACAATCCCGAAATTATAACTTTTTTTGATGAGATTTGGAAAACAAATAGTTTAGAGGAAGTAGTTCAGAAAACGCTTTCAAATATTGGTTTTTGGGGGCAAGATTTAAATGCAATTAATGGATTATCCCATGATTTAGTGTTAGCATTGACGGAAATTGAAAAAAATGGGATTGAAAAGGGCTATGCTAATTTCAGTCAAAAAAAATAACTTCATCAACGAATTACATTTTTTATTATGCAAAAGAAATTAATAAAAGTAAACCCATCAGATAATGTAGCAGTTGCATTAGTTAATCTTACAGCTGGTGAAAATATCAATTTTGAAAATGATACAATTAACATTACTGCTGCAGTAAAAATGAAGCATAAAATTGCCTTAAATGATTTAAATTTAGGGGATAGAATCATCATGTACGGAGTTTTAGTTGGTAAAGCGAGTGCATTTATAGAAAAAGGTGGATTACTCTCTACTGATAATGTAAAGCATGAAAGTGATGCTGTATCTGGAAAAACAGAAACTATTGGTTGGGAAGTTCCTAATATTGATAAATGGAAAAACCGAACTTTTAATGGGTACCATAGAGAAGACGGTCAAGTAGGGACCGAAAATGTGTGGCTTTTTTTTCCGCTTGTTTTTTGTGAAAACAGAAATATTGAAATCTTAAAAGATATTTTTGAAAAAGAACTCATGAAGCCTAAAGAGAATGATTATCAATTGTTATTGAGGTCATTAGTAAGTGCTGAAAACGGGGAAAACGAAACGATTTCAAAGACACAAAATTCAGATTTGTTTCAAAATATTGAAGTGAAATTTATAACTCATCAGGGTGGTTGCGGTGGTATTCGTCAAGATTCACATAGTTTAGCTAAATTATTAGCTGGTTATGTCAATAATCCTAATGTTGCTGGTGCAACTGTTTTAAGTTTAGGGTGTCAAAATTTACAAATCCAAATTTTTAAAGATGCGCTACACGAAATAAATCCTACGAGTACAAAACCTGTTTTGATTTATGATCAGCAACAAATAGGTACTATTGAAGCTATGTTGAGTAGCGTTGTTAAAGACACTTTTGAAGCGATTAAAAAAGCCAATGAATTGGAAAGAAAACCAGCTCCTTTGTCTAAACTTTCTATTGGTTTAGAATGCGGTGGATCTGATGGTTTTTCAGGTATATCAGCAAATCCAACTTTAGGTGTTACCTCAGATTTGTTGACGGCTCTTGGAGCTACTACCATACTCTCAGAGTTTCCAGAATTGTGTGGAGTAGAACAAGAATTAGTGAACCGTTGTGTTGATGATGAAGCTGGCGTTCGATTTTTGGAACTAATGAAATGGTACGAAAAAACAGTAGTTGATGCAGGCTCAGGATTTGATATGAATCCGTCACCTGGTAATATTAAAGATGGTTTGATTACAGATGCTATGAAATCAGCAGGAGCAGCCAAAAAAGGTGGAACTTCACCTATTGTTGGCGTTTCTGATTATGGAGAATATATTACAAAACCAGGTTTGAATTTACTTTGCACTCCCGGAAACGATGTTGAATGCACTACTGCTATGGTTGGTTCTGGAGCTAATATGGTTCTTTTTACCACAGGTTTAGGAACGCCAACGGGGAATCCTATTGCACCAGTTGTAAAAATTTCTTCTAATACTGACTTAGCGCAAAAGATGTCTGATATTATTGATATTGATACTGGAGGTATTATAACTGGTGAAAAAACAATTGATGAAATGGCTGATGAAATGTTGGAATTTATTATCCAAGTGGCAAGTGGTGAAATTAAAACGAAAGCAGCCGTATTGAATCAAAATGATTTTATACCTTGGAAAAGAGGCGTTTCCTTGTAAATCAAAGTATTAAATTTTTTTAAGTATTTTTAATTGAATACTAAATAGAATTAATTAAAAACGGGTGTTGCTCAACAGCAATACCCGTTTTTTATTCTGGATTTCTTAAGGATGATTTTCTGATGTGTAATATTGGATTGAGAACAATCTTTTTTTCAATTTTAACATTATCTGAAGTATTCATTTGTTCTAAAAATACTTTTGCAGCCATTTTACCCATTTCTTGAGGGGATTGATCTATAGTTGTGATCGAAAGTTCCATGAATTTTGTAAAAGGTTCGTTTCCAAAACCCACCACACAAAAATCTTTTGGCAAAGTATAACCTTGACTTTTTAACTCTTGTATGGCTCCTAATGCAGCAAAATCACTCGCCGAAAATATAGCGTCTGGTGGCGTATCCAGTTGTAATAATGTTTTGGTTACTAGTGCACCTTCCTCTAAATTACTTTTAGAACGAATAACATATTCCTCTATAAATGGAAATCCATGGTCTAGTAATGCTTTTTGATATCCTTTAAAACGATTTTCATAAATTTCAAGAGATTGATCACCACTCAAATGTGCAATTTTCGTACAGCCTTGCTCTATTAAATGTTTGGTAGCCATATAACCCGCTTTAAAATCATCAATAGTGATGGAGCTTACGCCATCAATATTTTTCTTTCTATCAAAAAAGATTAGCGGAACATTTTTTTCTAAAACCCTATGAATTATTTTTTCATTTTTCTTTGATTCGTTTGTAATAGAAATCATTATACCATCTACTTGTGCATCAAGTAAGGTGTTTATGTTTTCAATTTCTCTATTCTCATCTTCATGAGTTTGACAAATGATTACGTTGTATTTATTAGGGTGAAGTTCTTCTTCGATACCACGAATAACAGAACCAAAAAAATTAGTATTGATACGAGGAACAATTACACCAATATTTCCGCTTTTTCCACTGCGCAAAGCTAGAGCAAGTCGGTTTTGCTTGTAGTTCATTTTTTCGGCAGTATCAAGAACAAGCTTAATGGTGGACTCACTAATTTTTGGGTTTTTATTTAGCGCTCTTGATACAGTTGCTGCTGATATGTTGAGCTCTTTAGCGATATCGTAAATTGTTGTTTTCTCACTCATTGGGAATCAGTAGTTTATATTGATGTTGTAAAACTAATACTTTTTTGTTAATAATACAGCTATGTTATCGATTGTATAAACTATTAATAGCATACTTTTTTACCAAAAATAGATGTTTATTATGCAGAATAAATGGCAATATATTACATTAACTATATAAAAACAATCTTTTTTTTATAGTACTAGTATTTTTATGAAATTAATTTTGGTAAATTGAAAATAAATATATACGTTTGTGTAATCGATTGCATTACTTGATTGCAATCCTTGGAAAACACCCTTGATTTTTAAATTTTTAAAATAAAATGGCAGTAAAACACTTTTATACAGTTCGTTTTTTCTTATCTATCACTTTATTGGGTATAGTATTTCTTTCTTGTTCTACAAATAAGACAAAAGAAGCTGTAGGTGTTAATCCATGGAAAAAAATGGCTTTAGTAATAGATAGTATCAAAGCTCCTCAATTTCCAAATAAAAATTACAGTATTACAGATTTTGGAGCTCAATCTGGAGGAGTGATGAACGCAGGTGAGGCTTTTAAAAAAGCAATAAACGCTTGTGCAAAAAATGGTGGTGGAAAAGTGATTGTCCCTGCGGGAAAGTTTTTAACGGGACCTATTCATCTTGAGGATAATGTAAACCTACATTTAGAGCAAGGTGCAGAAATAGTTTTTAGTTCAAACCCAAAAGAGTATCCGCTGGTGCATACCTCTTGGGAAGGAACTGAATTAATGAATTATTCTCCCTTAATTTATGCATATCAAAAAAAGAACGTAGCCGTGACGGGTAAAGGAGTTTTAAATGGTCAAGCTAATAATGAAAATTGGTGGTGGTGGTGTTCTAAAAAAGAATATGGATGGGAAGAAGGAAAACCTAATCAAAACGATCCTCTAAACCGTCTGCGACTGATTGATTTGGCTGAAAAAAGAGTGCCTGTTGAAGAGCGTACTTTTGGCGAAGGCCATTATTTGCGACCAAATTTCGTAGAGTTTTTTGATTGTAAAAATGTGTTATTGAAAGATGTGAAAATTATAAATGCTCCTTTCTGGATAGTGCATCCTATAAAATCAGTAAATGTTACCATAGATGGAATTACTGTTGAGAGTCACGGACCTAATAATGATGGTTGTGATCCTGAATATTCTAAAAATGTATTAATTAAGAATTGTCTTTTTAATACAGGAGATGATTGTATTGCAATAAAATCAGGAAGAGATGCTGATGGTAGACGCGTGGCTATGAAAAGTCAAAATATTATTGTTCAAAACTGCAAGATGATTGACGGTCACGGCGGTGTTGTGATAGGTAGTGAAATATCTGGAGGAGTGAGTAATGTTTTTGTTGAAAATTGTGTGATGGACAGTCCAAATTTAGACAGAGCAATCCGAATTAAAACCAATTCAAATAGAGGAGGGTTAATAGAGAATGTTTTTGTTAGAAATTTAAAAGTAGGTCAGGTTAAAGAAGCGGTTTTAAAACTGAATATGTTTTATGAAGTCTATGGCGCTAAACCAGGCACTTTTATACCCCAAATTCAAAATATACATTTAGAAAATATAACCGTTAAAAACGGCGGAATGTATGGAATTCTTGCTAAGGGTTATGAACAATCTCCTATAAGAAACGTGACTTTAAAAAATGTAAAAATCATCAAGGTTAAAGAAGCTTTCTCTATAGAAAATCTGGTAGGGCTTAAGTTGTCCAATACTTTTATTAATGGTGTAAAAGTAGAAGCACCAACAAAAAATTAAATTTTATTATACTAACTAACCAAATTATTAAATTATGAATTTCAGACATTTATTAAAAAAAGGCTCTGCATGTTATGTTGCCTTTTTCTTTTTACTGAGCTTGTTTACGGTTCAGGAGATGAAGGCTCAGCAACCTTCCTCTGTTACAGGAACTATTACTGATGCTGCAGGATTGACATTGCCAGGAGTAAATGTGGTTGAAAAAGGAACGCGTAATACAGCAAGCACTGATTTCTCTGGTAATTTTACTATAAAATTGACAAATGAAAAAGCAGTATTACAAATCAGTTTTGTAGGTTTTGTTTCTCAAGAAGTAAATGTAACAGGTAAGAAAACAATAAAAGTTGCTCTAGTAGAGGAATCTCAATCTTTGAAAGAAGTAGTTGTAGTGGGTTACGGAACTGTGAAAAAAACAGATTTAACGGGGGCTGTAAATACCTTATCTTCGGCTAAAATTACTGAAAGAAATGTAACAAACCCGCTAGAAGCTATTCAGGGTGGAATTGCAGGAGTTCAAGTAACATCAAACTCAGGTAGATTAGGGGATGGTTTTAATGTGGTTATTCGTGGAACAAATTCTATTAATCAAGATGGATCAAGACCTTTGTTTGTTATTGATGGTGTTCCTTCGGACAATATGGATTTTTTAAACCCGCAAGATATTGCACGTATGGATGTGTTAAAAGATGCTTCGTCTGCTGCTATTTATGGTTCAAGAGGAGCTAGCGGCGTAATTATTGTTACTACTAAAGGTGGCGCAAGCGCAAAATCAGGAATAAATGTATCTTATGAGACGTCTTACGGTAATAAGCAAGTGGCACGATTACCAGAGTTTATGAGTGGAGAAAAATGGTGGAGCTACCATCAAGCTGCATTTTTGCCTACATCCCTTTCATCAACGGTAACCAACTATGCTAGTATTACACCAGCCATGTTGAGTAATAATGTTGGCGCTAGTGGTACAAATAATGTTTTATTGCAAAGAGTAGCAAGAAACCAAACTTTTGATTGGACAGATGCAGTTTTAAGAGGCGCAATGACCCAAAATAATTATTTATCAGTTTCAGGAAGAGGTGAATCTGGGATGGCTTATAATTTAGCAATTGGACAGCAGCGCGAAACAGGAAACGTTCAAAATGAAAGTATAGATAAATACACCTTCAAAGCAGGATTAAATCATCAGGTTAATAGTAAATTTGGACTAGGAGTGAATTTAACTTTGTCTAAAACAGATGAGCAATTAGGTAGCCCAACGGCTATGCAAGAGGCTTTTAGACAAAATCCATTTTCTTCACCTTGGGCAATTGATGCTGCTGGTAATGAGGTTGTTGGAATATTGGCGTTACAGCCAGGAACTTTGAGATACCCTAACGGTAACTTAGCAATAAATAAAACAGGTTCTATAAATCCATTGCTTGAAATTGAAAATTCTACTGATGAACGTGTGAACTGGACTACTATAGGTAATGTTTTTGCTGAGTATAAAGCAAATAGCTGGTTAACTTTTAAAACGACATTTTCAGCAGGTAAATTAGATTCAAGACGTGGTAAAGCTTTTGGACCATTGACTAACATAGGAATAGCAAACAGAAACTTACTTTCGGGAGAGATCAATAATCTTGAAAATTTTAATTACACTTGGGATAACCAATTCAATATCAATTATACCCTAAAAAACGATCATATAATCAATTTCTTAGGATTACAAAGTTTGTACAGTAATACAACCGAGACTTCTTTTTTATCATCACGTGAAAACCCATTTGATACTGACTTTTACAATTTAGGATCAGGACCACAAAACACCTATGCGATTCGTTCTAATTTCTTTAAAAACACGCTGGAGTCTTATGCTGCAAGGTTAAATTATACGTTCAAAGGAAGGTATTTATTTACGGGTACTATACGAGCCGATGGTTCCTCAGTGTTAGCTAAAGGGAATAAATGGGCAACTTTCCCATCTGTTGCAGTTGGCTGGAAAGTAAATGAAGAAAGTTTTTTAAAGGATGTTTCTTTTGTGAGTAACTTAAAATTAAGAGCTAGTTTAGGATTTACAGGTAATGACAATGTTACACCGTACTCTAGTTTAAGTGTATTAAGAAATTCAACTTTTTATGATTACAATAGCACCACGCTTAGTAATGGGTTTATTCCTTCAAGCTTAGGAAACCCTGAACTTACGTGGGAGCGAACAAGAGAAACTAATTTTGGTTTGGATTTTGGATTTTTTAATAATAGAATATCTGGTAGTGTAGATGTGTATGATAGATTATCAGATGATTTGTTGTTTCAACAAGCACTTCCGCTAGAAATGGGTATTCCTATCATTACTTCAAATGTAGGATCGGTTAGTAATAAAGGTCTTGAGGTTGCACTTTCTACTAAAAATATCCAAACAAAAAATGTTACTTGGGAGACCAGTTTTACTTTTACTAAAAACGTAAATATATTAGTTTCAATCTACAACCAGAAAGAAGTGAGTGATGTGGGGAATAATTTATTCATTGGTGAAAACATTAATTCGTATTACAACTTTGTATTTGATGGCGTTTGGCAAGAAAGTGAAAGAGCTCAGGCTGCTATTTACAATCAATTACCAGGAGAAGCACGCGTAAAAGATTTGAATAATGATGGAAGGATAGATGGAAACAATGATAGAGCAATTTTAGGTAATTTTGATCCTAAATGGACAGGAAGTTTCTCTACTTCATTAAAAGTACATCAATTTGATTTTGGAATGGCTTTGATAGCAAATCAAGGAATGACAGTGTTTAGTGATTTTCATAACAATTTTGCCGATGTGAATGATCGTGGACGTCAAAAACTAGATCTTCAAGATTGGTATGTACCTGCAAATGGTGCGGGAGTTCCTCAACAATTTTCTAATACGAATCCTTTACCACGTGCTGCGGGTGTTTATTACAATAATAATGATATTGCTTTTTATAAGGATGCATCCTTCGTTAAAATTCAAAACATTTCTGTAGGGTACAGTTTTGATGATCAATTATTAGAAAAATTGAAAGTTAAATATTTAAGATTGTATGTCAATGTTTTAAATCCATTTGTATTTACAAAATATGAAGGGTATGATCCTGAGTGGGCTACTGCTGGACTAGCAATCAACCGTGTAGCATCTACTACTATTCAAATGGGAGTAAGTTTAAAATTCTAAATTAAATCAAAATGAAAAAAATTATAGTAATAATTGGGATTCTAGCATTGTCAATGAATTCTTGTTCTTCATTTATTGAGGAAGATAATAAATCTTTAGGAAATCCAGATGAGTATTACTTGACCGCTCCTGGTTTTGAAGCCTTAGTCAATACGAATTACTTCATGCTCAAAGATATTTATGGGGGTAATCCTTGGTTGTTTGAAGCAGGTACCGATTTATATTCTGAAGGAAGGAACATGGAGCCAGATGGATTGAGTAAATATGCTAACTTAGACTCAACATCAGATGGAGTGGATCAATTATACAGAACTTGTTATGCTGCAATTCAGCAGGCGAATACAGGTTTACATTTTGCGCCACTTACAGCTCCTAGCACAAATTTGAATGCTAGAGTAGGTGAGTTAAAGTTCTTACGTGCTAATGCTTATTTTTTATTAGTTCAAACCTATGGTGGTGTACCTCTTGTTCTTGACTATTTTAAAAGCCCAGTTCAATCATTTGATAGAAACTCTGCTGAACAAGTGTACACTCAAATTTTAAAAGATTTAACAGAGGCTTTGCCTGCAGTAGCTACTGGCGGATACACAGGAAGAGTTAATCGTAGAGCAGTACAAAACTTATTAGCAAAAGTATATTTGACAAGAGGTTATGAAACGTTTGCTGCATCAAATGATTTTCAAACAGCTGCAACATTAGCTGATCAAGTAATCAATGGACAACAGCTTAATGTTTCATTTGATAACGTTGTTCGCCCAGGTAATGAAATGAATGCTGAAACTATTTTCTCTGTTCAATTTTCACCTTTAGCAAATTCAACTGGAATTACAACATTAGGAAATTCACAAGGATATTATTTCGGACCTTATTTAGGTCCAGCTGCTACAGGTAATCCATATCCTAATAGGAGTTATACTTTATTACCTACAACCTATGCATTGTCATTATTTGAAAGAGGTGATCGTAGATGGGAAGGATCTTTTATGACTGAAATTTATACAAGATATTATGCTTTTTATGAGGTGGCTGATAGAACTAATTTAAAAATAACCGATTTTTACGAACCAAGTTGGTTTACACTTACAGACAGAGCAGCATGGAAAACAGCTAATGCTTCTAGATATCAAAATGCCGCGACTTTTAGATATCATAATTGGGGGACATTTGCATCATCATCAAATGTAAGTGCTGATTATGCGACAATACCGGTAAGAAAGTTTGATGACCCTACGGCTCCTTTTGGAACTGCAACAAATACTAGAGTGAGCACTCGTGATTTTATTATTTCTCGTTTAGGTGAAACGTATTTAGTTGCTGCCGAAGCGTATTTAAAAGCGGGTAATCCCGGAACAGCATTACAACGTCTTAATGAGGTAAGAAGGAGAGCTGGAGGGGGAACTGCAGGAGTTATTCCAGTACTTACAACAATAGATATCAATACAATTTTAGATGAAAGAGGTCGTGAACTACTAGGAGAATATCACAGATGGTTTGACTTAAAACGTACTGGTACTCTTATAGCTAGAACTATTTTACACAATCCAAAAATAACTAGTGCTGCTGTTTTTAATGGAAAAAATGGGAATTTAAAAATTTTAAGACCAATACCTCAATCGGTTTTAGATTTAAATAGAAGTACCAACTATCCTCAAAATCCTGCTTACTAATTATAATGAAGTTTTGGTTCAATAATTTTTTTTTTGAGTTTGTTAAAAAAGGGGTTTGATTTTTGTATCAAGCTCCTTTTTCTCTTACATTTCATCATTTTTTTAGTTAAAGACAATTATGAAAAATATAAAATTAATACTAGGTGTTTTTTTGTTGAGTTCTCTTGTTACACTGGCACAAAAGTCTCAAAATAATAAAAAAACCTACGCTGAAATATCTGTGAAAGAAGGCGGAAAATGGGAAGGTCGAAAATACATTGGTGGTACGTTTAAAAACGTTCAAAAGTTAAAACTTGCTCCAGAACATACAGATCATTCGTTTGATATACGTTACGAAGGCCCGGGCTGGGAAAGCAACAAAATTGGATACCGTTTGTATCTAGATTGGAGAAATGCCATTGATATTTTTGGAAAAAAAACAGATGCTATCGTTTTACCTCAAGTTGGTCAAGATGGTTTTGACTCCTATCACGAAATGAGTGATTGGGGTTCAGATATTTTAAAAGCGGGTAAAGGTATCGGTATAGGATCCATAGATCGATATCTAAACAACGAAAGATTACACTTTTATGAAGTTGATTCTACCCTAGCAAAGGTGGAGAATAAATCCAAATCATCAGCGGTAAAAATCAATTACTATGGTTGGAAAACAGCGGGAGAAAAAATTGATTTCACTTCTCAGTTAACTATTGCTTCAGATCAACGTCATACCCAGCACACCATTAAAGCTTCTAAAGCAATAAGTGGAATTTGTACCGGAATAGTAAAGCAAAAGAACACGGAAGTCTTCAAAAAAGTAAGTCAAAACAAAAGATGGGCTTATTTAGCTACTTATGGTAAACAATCTCTTGTTCCAGATCAGTTAGGAATGGCCATTTTCTACGAAGTGAGTACAATAGAATCTGAAGTAAATGCAGAATTTGATCATCTTTTAGTTTTCAAACCGTCAAACCAAACCGTATCCTTTTACTTTTTAGGTGTTTGGGAGCAGGAAAAAGACGGAATTAAAAATAAAGAAGCTTTTATAAAATACTTGGACGAAAAACTAATCGAACTCAACAAAAAAGGCAAAATTTAATCATTAAGAACAATTTAATCATGAGAAAAAATAGTTTTATCAACCTTTTAATAATTGTTCTAGCAGTATGCGAAGCTAGTATTATGAATGCGCAAATCATTTCTCCAAAACTAAAATGGTCAGAGCGCATGGCAGCTACCGTAATGCTACAACACCAAGAATCGTATATGATAGATCATGCGACTTCTCCAAAATGGGATTATGTTCACGGATTGGTTTTGACTGCAATGGAAGAATTGAATAAAAAACATCCCAACCCAAAGTATACCGAATACATAAAATCGTATGTAGACAAACTCATCCAAAACGATGGAACTATTGATAGCTACAAATTTGATTCGTACAATATTGATATGGTAGTAGCTGGTAGATTATTGTTTGATGTTTATGCCAAAACCAAAGAGGAAAAGTATCTAAAAGCATTGCAAACGCTTAGAAAACAAATCGAAGAACAACCTAGAACAGTTAGTGGTGGATTTTGGCACAAAAAAATATATCCTAACCAAATGTGGTTGGACGGATTGTATATGGGAGAGCCTTTTTATATCCAATACACCATGACTTTTGAAAATGGAAAAAGTCTAGATGACATCGCTAAACAATTTGAACTCATTCAAAAAAATGACCGCGATCATAAAACCGGATTGCTTTATCATGCTTGGGACGAAAGCAAACAAATGCCTTGGGCCAATAAAACGACTGGAACATCTACAAATTTTTGGTCACGCTCCTTGGGTTGGTATGCTATGGCATTGGTTGATGTCTTAGATTATATGCCCAAAAATCATACAAAACATAAAGAATTAGTAAGTTATTTGAACCAATTGGCCTCAGCATTGGTTCCTTTTCAAGATGAATCAGGACTTTGGTATCAAGTTACAGATAAGGGAAATCAAGGCGGAAATTACTTAGAAGCCTCTGGAACAGCCATGTTTAGTTATGCTTTTGCAAAAGGAGCAAATAAGGGATATTTGCCTAAAAAATACAAAAAAATCGCTCAAAAAGCCTTTAATGGTCTTACAGGAAAATTGGTTAAAATTGGCTCAAATGGCGAAGTAATCATCACTCAAGCCTGTGCAGTGGCTGGACTTGGTGGAAACCCTTACCGAGATGGCTCTTTTGAGTACTATGTAAACGAAAAGAAAAAAGACAACGACCCAAAAGCAACTGGGCCTTTTATTTTAGCTGCTTTAGAGTTGAATAAGTAAGTTCATCATATTAATCTTTTATAATGCTTTTTGAAATGAGGTACATGCAAAGAATTATAAATGTTATGGTTTGTATTTTTGTTTCTAATATAAATATTCTGGCTCAAAGCTCCAGCGAGATCCCAAATACGAGTACAGTAGTAAAGGTAGAAGTACAAACCAATGAAAATTATTTTGTGGTAGATGCTAAAGGATCTGGCAATTTCACCAAGATTCAAGACGCTATAAATGCGGCTCGTTCCTATCTCGACCAACGCATTGTGATTTATGTCAAAAACGGAAAATACTACGAAAAAGTAAAAATCCACGCTTGGAACACCAAAATTTCCCTCATTGGCGAAAGCAAAGAAAACACGATTATCACTTTTGACGACCACTTCAAAAAAATGAACATAGGGCGAAACAGCACCTTTCACACCTACACCGTTTTAATAGAAGGAAACGATTGTATGGTTCAAAATTTAACCATCGAAAATAGTTCGGGCGAAGTCGGACAAGCAGTTGCGCTCAATGTCAATGCCAATCGGGTAAAAATTGAAAACTGCAATCTCTTAGGCAATCAAGACACGCTCTACACCTCAGGCGAGAGAACCAAAAACTATTTCAAAAATTGCTACATCGAGGGCACCACCGATTTTATTTTTGGCGATGCCACGGTTTTGTTCGAAAACTGTACGCTGCACAGCAAAAAAAATTCCTATATCACTGCAGCTTCTACACCTCAAGACAGCACTTTTGGCTACGTTTTCAAAAATTGCACACTCACGGCAGACGCTAGTGTCAAAGAAGTCTATTTGGGCAGACCTTGGCGCATCTATGCGAAAACCGTTTTTATCGATTGCACGATGGATGCCCATATTCTCCCGCAAGGATGGCACAATTGGTCAAAACCCGAAGCCGAAAAAACCAGCTTTTATGCCGAATACAACTGTTCTGGCGTAGGCTTTCAACCGCAAAAAAGAGTCCCGTGGTCGCATCAACTCACCAAAAATGAAGCTAAAAAGTACACCATCGAAACAATTCTTAATGACAAAATCAAAAATTGGTACCTAACCTCTAAATAATTAATTTTTAGGAGCAGTAACAATGGGAATTTAAGGAAACAAAGTCCCGCTATCTGTTCTAATCTTTTGTGCCATCCCGAAGTTTCGGGACCAGCACAAAAGGATTTCCACTACACCCGAGCGATAGCGAACTGGCGAAGCAATCGGGGCTAGCAGCCAAGAAATTGTACTCTTGGTTTCAGCCTTTAAAACAAAATAATAAATGCCACCAAAAATGAAAAAATACCTATTATTCTTTGTCTGCATCAGCCTAAGTAGTTGGGCACAAAACGCGCCTTTTCCCACAGAAAAAGTCAATACTATCCTAAATCGTATCGTGTTACCCAACATTCCTTCATTCACCATAAAAGTAACCGCATTGGGAGCCAAAGGAGATTCGATAAGCAATTCAAAGCCCGCTTTTGATAAAGCAATGGCGCTTTGTAAAAAGAAAAACGGTGGAACTATCCTTGTCCCAAAAGGTGTCTATACGTTACAAGGGCCGCTTCATTTTGTGAGTAATGTTCGCTTGCATTTAGAAGACGGTGCCAAAATCAGATTTGGTTCTAATCCAAAAGATTATCCGCTGGTTTTGACCAGCTGGGAAGGCACAATGTTATACAATTACAGTCCCTTGATTTATGGAAATGGATTAGAAAACATCGCCATCACCGGAAACGGAACTATCGATGGAGAAGCCAAAAACACTTGGATAAAATGGAAACCGCTCGAAAAGAAAGACCAGCTTTTGAGTAGAGAAATGAATCATCAAAATGTTCCCATCAAAGAGCGAGTTTTTGGAGAAGGACATTACCTAAGACCACAACTCATTCAATTCATCGACTCCAAAAATATTCTTATCGAAAATGTTCAAATAGAAGATTCACCATTTTGGTGCATTCATTTGTTAAAAAGTAAAAGCATTACAATTCGTGATTTAAAATACAAAGCATTCAATAACAATAACGACGGCATCGACCCCGAATATTCGAGCGATGTCCTAATCGAAAACATTTCTTTTGATAATGCCGATGATAATATAGCCATAAAATCAGGAAGAGACCACGAAGGAAGAGCCAATAGCGCCACCCCAAGCCAGAACATTGTCATCCGAAATTCCAACTTTAAGGGACTTCATGGTGTTGTGCTGGGCAGCGAGATGTCGGCTGGAATTCAAAACATTTTTGTAGAAAATTGCAAGACAACTGGCTACCTCAAAAGAGGCATTTACCTAAAAACCAATGCCGATCGTGGTGGCTATATCAAAGATGTTTTTGTAAACAATCTACAACTTGACGAGGTAGAAGACGCCTTGCATATCACTTCCAACTACCACGGCGAAGGCAGTGGTTATGCTTCAAGCATTAGCAACATCAATTTTTCGAATATCCTTTGCAACAAAGCCACACAAACCGGCATTGTAATTCAAGGTTATCCGGATTTAAAAATAAAAGATATTTTCTTTAATAACATTCATATCCAATGGGCTAAAAATGGTATTTCAAGTCAAAACGCTGAAAATGTTGTGCTGAACGAAGTCACTATTGGAGAAAAAGCCAGTATTCCAACCTCTGTAAAATAAGATTAAAATGAAAAAGTACTTCCTACTAATTGCCTGTATCACCCTAAGCGGTTGGGCACAAAAAACGACGATTTATACCATTGGCGATTCGACTATGGCCAACAAAGTAGCACCTGAACAAAACCCCGAAAGAGGATGGGGACAAATGCTACCCACTTTTTTTTCAGATAATGTGGTGATTGACAACCGCGCCGTCAATGGTCGAAGCACGCGCAGTTTCATTGATTTAAAATTATGGGATGCTGTATATAATTCACTTAAAAAAGGAGATTATGTCTTTATACAATTTGGCCACAACGATGGCAAAGTAACCGACCCAACTCGTTATACCAATCCGCACACAAGCTACAGACACAATTTGATTCTTTTTGTAGAAGAAACCAGGAAAAAAGGAGCGACCCCTATCTTATTTTCTTCCATAACCCGAAGAAACTTCAACGAGCAAGGTGTTTTGATTGACTCACATGGTGATTACACGCAAGAATTAAGGCTAGTCGCTCAGGAATACAAAGTCCCTTTTATCGACATGCAATATTATGCAGAACTTCTGGAAGAATCCTATGGAGTAGAAAAATCAAAAGAATTACATCTGCACTTTGCCCCAGGAGAAAATAGCTATATCCCAAAAGGAATTGAGGATAATACGCATCTGTCTGTAAAAGGAGCCACAGAAATTGCTAAAATTGCTGCGCAACAAATAAAAGCACTTAACATTCGTTTGTCCAAAGAAGTGAAATAAAGAAGATAAAAATATGTTTTTAACCCAAATTACTGGAAGGGTTGCTTGTGAATTGATGTTAAAAATTAGTTTGATTTATTTTAACAACAATTTCTTTTTGGACGGTGAATCATCGTTTTTTTATTAAAACGTTCAAAAATGGTAAAAACGCGCTCTAGTTTATTCCATTCTAGCATATATAAAGATTGAGTACCACTTAATTTTCTACATATTAGATTTTCTTCAAGCAAATCTTTTAAATGTTTAGAAACGGTAGATTGAGACAAGGGTAACTCGGCCACAATTTCCTTGCAGGTTCTATCCTTATGTCTTGAGAGTATGGCTATAATTTGGATCCTTGCAGGATGAGATAAACATTTTGCCAATTGTGAAAGTTCTAGATCTAAACTGTTAAAATTGTTATTTCCTTTCATATTAATCGTGTTTAATAGATAAATAGTATAGGTTAATAT
>NZ_MTCA01000105.1:0-9877 GCF_002150205.1 Flavobacterium sp. FPG59
ATTATGGAAGACCTTAACTGGAGCGAATTTGAAAGAGTAGAAATGCGTGTGGGTACCATTTTAGAAGTTCATGATTTTCCCGAAGCTAGAAAACCGGCCTATCAATTAATAATAGATTTTGGGACTGAAATAGGAATTAAAAAATCATCTGCACAAATAACTAAGCGATACCAAAAAGAAGATCTATTGCACCGACAAATTGTTGCGGTTGTCAATTTTCCAAAAAAACAAATCGGGAAGTTTTTTAGCGAATGTTTGGTTTTAGGATCAGTAGGAGCTGAGGGCGATATTGTTTTGCTCGCACCAGATTTTAAGGTTGAAAATGGGTTACGAATAGGTTAGTTTATTCATTAAATGAAGTTTGAACCTTAGCATCAAGCGTTTCATACTTGTTGTGAATGGCTAATATAATTACTCCAAATAATACTGCCGAGACAATTAAAATAGTGTTTAGAAATCCCTCAGTGCCAAAAGAAAGTTTGATCAATATTGTTGAAATGATAAAGCCAGAGTTGCGAATGACTTTGTTAAACTTATCCGATAAGAAAAATGAAAACAACAACAATAGCACCTCAATCAAAATCAAGATGGTGAAAAAATCATCGAAGAAAATTTTATTAATGTCTTTCATTTTTGTTACAATTTCTGCAATCGAAAAGAAATTTTCATAAATCCAATGTCCCAAGCTGTACATGGATAAACTTAAAAAGACAGGGATTAATATGATAGCAAAAATGTTCTTTAATTTGATAAACGAAGCAATTGCTGTAGTTTTTTGAATTTTAGATTGGTTGATTTCATTCTCCTTACTTAACTTGTAAAAGAAAAAAAGCAATAAGAAAAGCATTATGGTAGCCAGAATGTCTAATGTGAAATTTACATTGGCAGCAGAGTCAAACCAGTTGTCTTTAAAGTCGAGTTTAGTCAAATCTTTAAAGATACGTCTGATGATAATAAGCGTAATGATTTCATATTGTTTACCAATGTATATAGTGGTTGATTTTGGCAAATAATAAATTAAAAGATAGACCTCATAGATCAAAATAAATGAAAATGGCGTGTAAATTGCAGCTATAGGATTACTCAATAGCTTAGAATATTTTGGGGTGTCGATCCAGCCTAAATCAATAATGACAATGATACTAAGATGTATCAAGAAAAAAATAATAGCCATGGAAACAAAAAACTTTTCGGCTCTTTTTTTAGTTTCTTCGGATAAAAGCAAGCGATACAAAAACTGAAAAATAGTGTAAGATTGTTTCATGATAGTAATTAAGAATTAAAAGTACTCAATTAACATTTTAAAAACATTGATATACAATTAATTAACCTTTGTTTAAAGGGGTTTGAAACATTGATTTTTAAAATTGCTAAATATTCTTTTTTAAACCCCATTCAGCCCAAGAGTCATCATAAACAGAGCAATTGTCACTTTCAATCAAAGCATACGCTAAAACGATTATGCAAGCGGTAACTCCGGATCCACAGTAAACTATAATTGGCTGAGAGCTTGGTTTTAGAACGGTTTTAAGTTCCTCAGGTTGTAAAAAGGTGTTGTTATGAAGTACACTTATGTAGGGAATGTTTATCGCCTTTGGAATATGTCCGCTTTGTAAACCAACTCTAGTTTCTTTAACAGTACCATTAAAGCGATTTTCAATACGGGCGTCAACTACAAGATATTTTTGGTCAATAATATTTCTTTCAACTTGATGTTTGGTTTTTACCAGTTCTTGTTGAAAATCAACTTTAAAATCACCAAGATTATATATTTCATTCTCTGGAATGGCCTCTACAGTATAATTGTGTTTAATCCATTGTGGTAAACCGCCATCAAGTACTGCTACATTGTTAAATCCCATGACTTTAAATAACCACCAAACTCTTGGGCTCGAGTATATTCCTAAATTGTCATATACTATCAGAATACTTTTTTTTGAGATGCCAAGTTTACTGGCTTCTTCTTCAAATTGACTCGGACTCGGTAGGGAATTGGGTAACGGATTATTTTGATCGCTAAACGCAGTTTTTAAATCAAAAAATCGAGCTTTTGGGATTCTGAGATTTTCAAAATTAGACAGTGCTTTAGCCTGATTTTCTTTAAGACTAGCGTCTAATATTATCAGATTTGGTAAATCAAGATTATTGTATAGCCAATCTACCGATACTATTGTTGAGGTCATGTTTTTTATTTTGACAAAGAAATAAAACTTCTTGGTTTTTAAGATAAAAAAAAGTCCAAAAACGTATAGTTTTTGGACTTTCTTGGGGTAAGTAAGGAACTAAAAATTAAATATCATCAAAATCTATATCTGTAAATGTTGATGTTTGTGGTAAGCTATCGTCGTCTTGTTTCTCTAATGTATATTCTTTTTTGAAATCTTTTTGGTGTCTTTCAGAGATTACTTCTTCACCTTTGTGATTTAATACATAAGAAGTCATTTCGTCAAGAATTTCTGCAAAAGCAGCAAAATCCTCTTTATACAAGTAGATTTTATGTTTTTTAAAGTGAAACGATCCGTCTTCTTCTGTAAATTTTTTACTCTCGGTAATGGTAATGTAGTAATCATCAGCCTTAGTAGCGCGCACATCAAAGAAATAAGTTCTTCTTCCAGCTCTTAAAACTTTAGAAAATATTTCTTCTTTTTCTAACATGTCATGTTCTCTCATATTCCTTTCAGTCAATTTATGGTTGTTAACTAGCATTCAAAAATCTACAAAAAATATGTATTATACAACAATTAAAGCATTTCTTTTTCTGAAAGTTGTTTCAAGTGTAAGTCGGCATAATACCCGTTTTGATTTATCAATTGATTATGAGAACCTTGTTGGATAATTTGCCCGTTATCTATAATAATTATGTTATCGGCATTTTTTGCTGATGAAATTCTATGGCTAACAATAATTGTTGTTTTGTCTTTGCAAATAGCATTAAGATTGTTTAAGATGGCCTCCTCGGTTTCGGTATCCACAGCAGATAGGCAATCATCAAACAATAAAATAGGCGAGTTTTTTATGATAGCTCTTGCAATAGATACGCGTTGTTTTTGACCTCCAGAAAGTGTGATACCGCGTTCTCCTAGTACGGTTTCATATTGTTTGTTGAATCCCATAATATTGTCATGAACAACGGCACTTTTGGCGGCAGCCTGTACTTCTTGATCCGTTGCGTTTTCTTTACCAAACTTGATGTTGTTTTTAATACTGTCCGAGAATAAAAAAGCATCTTGAGGAACAATACCGATGTTGTTACGAAGGTCAAACAGATTTAGAGTACAAATTTCAGCTGAATCAATTGTGACTTGACCACTTGATACATCATACATACGAGAAATTAATGATAAAATAGTTGATTTACCAGATCCCGTTTTGCCTAAAATGGCCAATGTTTCTCCTTTTTTAACGGTAAATGAAATGTCTTTTAAGGCTTGAATATTGGTGTCTTCATAGGTGTAACTCACGTTATGAAATGCAATACTGCCTTCAATAACAGATTTGTTAGGATTGTTGTTTTTAATCTCGGGTTCTATTTTAAGAAATTCATTAAGTCTCTTTTGAGATGCTTCCGCTTCTTGAACCATAGATGAAACCCAACCCAGTGAGGCAACTGGCCATGTAAGCATGTTTACGTATAAGATAAATTCAGCAATAGTACCGATATGTTTTATAGTGCCGTTGATGTACATGAGACCACCAAAATAAATAACCACCAAGTTACTGATGCCAATTAAAGCCATCATTAAAGGACCAAATAAGGATTGTACTTTGGCTAGGTTTAAGCTTTTGCTTTTACTTTCCTCGGCCAGGTTTACCATATTTTGTTGGTGTTGCTGTTCAAGAGAGTAGGCTTTTATAACTCTAATTCCAGAGAAAATCTCTTGGGAGAAACTAGAAATTTTTGATAAATACTGTTGGAAAATGGTACTTCTAGAATTTATTTCAGAGCTCAATTTAAAGATGGCGTAAGATAGAATAGGAAGCGGTAATAAGGTGTACAAAGTTAATATAGGAGAGACGTTGTACATGTATACAATTACTATTGCAAACCTAATTATTGTGTTTATGGTATACATCACAGCGGGTCCTACATACATGCGCACTTTAGAAACGTCCTCGCTAATGCGGTTCATTAAATCTCCCGTTCGGTTTTGTTTGTAAAAATTTTGAGTTAAGTTTTCATATTGTCTAAATACTTCATTTTTTAAATCAAATTCAATATGTCTAGACATCACAATAAGCGTCTGTCGCATCAAGAAGGTTAAAAAACCGGCTATAATTGTAGTTGCAATAATCAGTAATATATTAGATATCAATTCGTCTTTAATAACGGATTTAGCAACTGATGTATCTTTGGCGAAAGCCTCAATTACCATAAAAGATTGACTGATCAACTTAGGGGTAAATAGCATGAAAATTTGCGCAATGATGGTGAACACAATTCCAAGTAAAAAGCTGTATTTGTATTTAACGAAATATTTATTTAAATAACGTAATTCTTTCATTTTTAGTAAGGTATTCTGTGTTTTGTAACTTTTTTATAATGTTTTGCTAACTTTTTACAAGATTATATTGCTGAATATCAAGTGAAAGTTATTGATAAATTAATGATTTTTTCCAGAAATGCTATTGCATATTTAAATTTTATGTAGATTTGGCTAGTCTTTTTGACAAATTCATAAATGTCTCACTATTAAAACTTACACAATGAAAGCAGATTTTACAACTGGAAAAGAACTTCAAAAAATGGATCCTGTTTTTGGTCAATTATCATTTGATGATCACGAGCAAATTGTATTTTGTAATGACAAAGATACGGGTTTAAAAGCAATTATTGGTATTCATAATTCGGTAATGGGACCCGCATTAGGTGGTACAAGGATGTTTAATTATGCTAATGAGTGGGAAGCACTAAATGATGTTTTGCGTCTTTCACGCGGTATGACCTTTAAAGCAGCTATAACAGGCCTAAATATAGGTGGTGGTAAAGCGGTTATTATAGGTGATGCTAAGACTCAAAAAAATCCTGCATTAATGCGTAAATTTGGAGAGTTTGTACATTCATTAAGTGGGCGTTACATTACTGCAGAAGATGTGGGAATGGAAACTGCAGATATGGATATTGTAAGAGATGTAACTCCTTATGTCACTGGGATTTCTGAATCTAGAGGTGGTGCTGGAAATCCATCTCCAGTTACGGCTTACGGGGTGTATTTAGGAATGAAAGCGGCTGCTAAACAACAATTTGGTACCGATGTATTAAGTGGTAAGAAAGTATTAGTACAGGGTATAGGACACGTAGGCGAAACATTGGTTGACTATTTAACCAAAGAAGGAGCCATTGTTACTATTGCTGATATAAATGAAGAAAAACTTGCTGAAGTAGGAGCAAAGTATAACGCCGAAATTTATAGAGGTGAAGATCTGTACACTGCTGATGTAGATATTTATGCACCATGTGCTATGGGCGCTACATTAAATGACGTAACAATTTCTAAATTGAAAGCAAAAGTTGTTGCTGGTGCAGCAAACAATCAACTAGCTGATGAGAATATTCATGGGGCTTTGTTACAAGAAAAAGGAATTTTATATGCTCCTGATTTCTTGATTAATGCGGGTGGAATTATTAATGTATATGCAGAGTTAGCACATTATGACAAGGCTGAAATCATGCGTAAAACCGAAAATATTTATAACACTACGTTAGAAATATTTGATTATGCTATTGCAAATGGATGTACCACACACAAGGCGGCACTTACTATTGCACAAAATAGAATTGATCAAAGAAAATTAGAGAACAGTAAAAAATAGTTTTCATACTCAGCTGCCAGTATTTAGTGATGTATTATTTGATATCACTAAATACTGATTGCTGAATACTTCAAAATAAGCAATCATATATTTTATTTTAAAAAATGAAATTCTTATTTTTGCACCCTAATAAATTTAAAGTTCTTACAAGGTGGTAAATAGAAGACACATACGCGTAAAGGTCATGCAATCCATTTATGCAATGCATCAAAGCGGTTCAGATAGTTTGGAAAAAGAGGAAAAATTCCTTTATTACAGTATAGATAGTATCCAAGATTTGTACCTTATAATGCTATCTTCATTGATTGAAATTTGTAAGACTGAAACTGTTTATTTGCATAAATCAAGCTTAAAACATTTAGCTACCCCTGCAGAACGCAATCCAAATGAAAAATTTATTAAAAATAAAATTTTTCAAATCCTCTCTGATAATAATTCATTAAGCATAGCACTTGAGAATCGTAAAATTAACAATTGGTCATTAAATGATGATTATATTGTTTTGCTACTTAACGAAATTAAAGCTAGTAAGCTATATCTGGACTACATGCAAAGTGGTATAAACACATTTGAAGAAGATCGACAATTTATTGTGGACTTATTCATGCAAGTGATTGTTCCAAATGAAAAACTGTATGATTACCTTGAAGATGATAAATTAACATGGGTTGATGATATTCCGCTGGTTAACACGCATATCATTAAGCAGTTAAAAGCAATCAAAGATGGTGAAGATGACAATTTTAGAGTTCCAAAATTGTATAAGGATAATGAGGATAGAGATTATGTAAAAGAGTTATTTCATAAAACAGTTTTAAACGAAAAAGAACTAGCCAAAGAGTATTTGGATAAGACACCTAATTGGGATAGTGAAAGAATAGCAGAAATTGACACGATAATCTTGAAAATGGCAATTTGTGAGTTTCTAAAATTCCCATCTATACCGGTAAAAGTGACTCTGAATGAATATCTTGAAATTGCCAAAGAATATTCTACACCTAAAAGTAGTATATTTATCAATGGTATTCTAGATAACCTAGTAAAAGAATTAAATACAAATAAAAGAATTATCAAAGCCGGTCGCGGTTTGATGTAATAAAAATATAAAAAAAAACATGGAACAATTACAGCAGTTTGCCCCTTTTATTTTAATGTTTGTAGTAATCTATTTCTTTATGATTAGACCACAACAGAAAAAAGCAAAACAAGAAAAAGAATTTGAAAGTGCATTGAAAGTAGGCGATAAAATCATTACCAAAAGCGGATTGCACGGAAAAGTAGCTGAACTAGCAGAAACTACAGTGGTAATTGAGACTATGTCAGGTAAATTAAAAATGGAGCGTTCTGCCATTTCAATGGAAATGAGCGCAGCTCTAGTTAAAAAATAAGATGCCAAACGGTAACTAAAAAAGTCCCAAATTACATTGTATTTTGG
This sequence comes from Flavobacterium sp. FPG59, assembly GCF_002150205.1. NCBI lineage: Bacteria > Pseudomonadati > Bacteroidota > Flavobacteriia > Flavobacteriales > Flavobacteriaceae > Flavobacterium > Flavobacterium sp. FPG59. The sequence continues at coordinate 7,247 of NZ_MTCA01000105.1, forward strand.
GACTTTTTGTATTTAAAAAATATTTTTATTTTTTACTCTTCTTGTTCTTTTTAGCTTTTTTTGATTTAGCTTTAGCTTTTTTCGCTTTTAGTTTTGCTTTTACTTTAGCTTTTTTTGCTTTATCTTTTTTAGTTTTCTTTGCTTTTTTAGCTTTAGCTTTAGCTTTCTCTTTGGCATTCGCCTTTGCTACTTTTTTCTTTTCTTTATCTTTCATTTTTACTTTGTTTTTATTCTTTTCTTTTTTGTCTTTCTTTTCTTTTTTGTCTACCACATTGGTCATATCTTCTTCTTCTGTAATGGCCGGTGCAATTTCATCTTCTGTTTGTTCAACAGGAATGTCTGTAGTTTCAATTTCGGGAGTTACATTCTCTGACGTTATTTCTAAATCTGGAGAAGGTGTTGGTTTTTTTGCTGCAGGTGTGCGTCTTGCTCTTACGGGTTTGATAGGCTCTGGTGTAGGAGTAGATTCTGGTGTGAGGTTTGTTTCCTCTTCGTGTGATGTCATAAAGTAAGTAGTTAATTATTGTTTATTGTAAATTATATTCTAATATTAATAAATTGTTATTTTTATGTTAGCAAATGTAATGATTTTATTCATTGCCCAATGTTAAGCTTTTGTTTTAGGTGTTTTTTTTTACAAGGATGTATTTCTAGAGCAGAATACTGTTATTGATTTGTATTCAAAAAAAAAGTCTCCTATCAGAGATGGAGACTTTTGAATTAAGAAATAAATGTTTCTTTATAGTTTTGTTGTCAATTCAGCTATTTTGACAATTACGTCAACAGCTTTTTGCATACTTTCTACCGGTACGTATTCATATTTTCCATGAAAATTATGACCACCAGCAAAAATATTAGGGCATGGAAGTCCTTTGTATGAAAGTTGTGATCCATCAGTTCCACCGCGTATAGGTTTGATTAATGGTTTTATGTTTAATTCTCTCATTGCTTGCTCAGCAATATCAACAATGTATTTTACGGGCAATACTTTTTCTTTCATATTGTAATACTGATCTTTTATTTCAGTAATTACAATGTCCTCACCAAATTGCTTAGCGTACTTTTTATTGATTTTTACCGTGATTTTTTCAATGAGTTCTTTTCTTTTCTCAAATTTTTTCTTGTTATGGTCTCTGATTATCAATTCTAAAACTGTTTCTTCGATATTTCCAGAAAGGTGGTGAACATGAAAAAAACCTTCGTAGCCTTTTGTTTGCTCAGGTGTTTCGTCTGATGGTAATTGATTGATAAAATCATTGGCAATTAGCATGGAGTTGATCATTTTACCTTTGGCATATCCAGGATGAACACTTTTTCCCTTGAAAGTTATTTTAGCTCCAGCCGCATTAAAATTCTCATATTCGAGTTCTCCTACTTGGCTTCCGTCCATAGTGTAAGCCCATGCTGCTCCAAATTTTTCAACGTCAAAATGGTGAGCGCCACGACCTATTTCTTCATCTGGTGTGAAACCAACTCTAATTTTCCCGTGTTTGATTTCAGGATTGTTGATTAAGAATTCCATTGCCGTTATAATTTCAGTGATTCCGGCTTTGTCATCTGCTCCTAATAATGTAGTTCCATCTGTTGTTATTAACGTTTGTCCTTTATATTGTAACAAATCTTTAAAATAATCTGGGGATAAAACGATGTTTTTTTCAGCATTTAGTATAATGTCTTTACCATCATAATTGGGAACTATTTGCGGTTTTATATTTGCACCACAAAAATCAGGTGAGGTATCAAAGTGTGATATAAAGCCTATTGTAGGGACTTCATAATCTACATTGCTAGGTAACGTAGCCATGATATATGCTTTGTCATCAATAGTTACATCTTGCATTCCAATATTTTTTAACTCTTCAACCAGTTTGTTGGCTAAGTCCCATTGTTTTGCAGTGCTTGGCGTGGTTGGTGAGTTAGCATCAGATTCTGTGTCAATTATAACATAACTGATGAAGCGGTCAATGATATGTTGCATGGTTTAATTTGTTTTATGCAAATATAATTTTTTCCACATGGATTCTGATTTTCATTAAGAACATTTTTTGATTTTTTATTAGATTTTTATGGCTCAAATAATTTAATTTTTTCACGAAAAAAAAACCACTCGAAAGTGGTTTTAAATTTAATCTCTTGCTTTACTTAATTTTTTTTCAGCTTTTACAACATCCTCTTTTAAATTATTGATTTTGATTTGTTGCTTGCTAATTTTAATGTTCTCTTTTTCTATTTGAGTAGGATCTAGCTTTCCTTTGTCTTTTTTCTTTTCGAATTTTTCCATGTTGTCTAGCAAGTTTTTCTCGGTAGTAGCAAGCTTTTCTTTGCTTTTTTGAACTGACTTTTCAGCGGCAAGTATTTTACTTTGTTTTAAAGAAAATTCTCGGGATTCTTTATCTGCTCTATGTTTTTCTTTTTCTGTTTCTAATGCTTGGTTAAGTGCTTTTTTATCATTTCTCAGTTTTTCTTTGAGCATTTTTTCATCGGCTTTCAAAGCTTTATTTACCGCTTCAGTAGCTTTTTTTATACTGTCATTTTTAGTAGCTTCTACATAGGATTTAGTGTTTGGTAATTGCGTGTCTTTTTTGACATCTTGCGCAAAGAATACTTGAACAGTGCAAAGCAATATTGCTG